>DATKWL010000241.1:0-9013 GCA_035529555.1 Dehalococcoidia bacterium
TCAGGGAAGCGTCGCGCAGTTTTCTCCAGAAGTTGCTGGAGGGTGATTTGAGGATAGTTCATGGAATGGGGAACAGCAGGGTCGTAATTCTTTAACCAGATCCGCTCCATATTTACTCCTCCCACAGGTCATTTTCGCTGGTACCAACTGTTCCTGTTAAAGATAGTCCCTCGTTTTACTGCAGGTGAAAAGCAAGGACTAAAATAGGCGCGGACTAAATCTTCAATTTCTCCCTGATATCCTTGAGTTGGGCTCTGTATTGCTCCAGTATCTGTGGCGACATATCGTCGGGCCATTCAGTATCCACTTTGTAGAATGGTTCGATGACTGCCCCACTCTTGGAAGCCAGTGATAAAATCCTCGGTGCCAGTCCTTTGTCCAGTTTTATCTTGCCGGTCATGAAAGCTGAGACGAAACCCTGCTCCTTGCGTATAACCTTTTTCCATGCCTGTGGGGTTGCACTGAGGATAAAGTCAGATTTCTCTTCAGCGTCACTTTTACTTAAGAGAACACTATCGTCCTGTAAAGCGCCATCCTTAAGATGAAGGCTGAAATATACGTCTTTATCTATGCCTAGCTTTGAGTCTTCCAGGACGCGAAAACAAAGGAATATGTTCATGCCTTTAAAGGTCTTGTTTTGGTTCTCTGGGTTTGCCCTGTAATTCTTCCCCACTGCCTCCAACCATTCTGGCGTTGTGTATGGTAACACCTTCTTCCTCCTTATCACCTCTATTTGAGAATTCCCTGCTCCTTCATTTTCTTGATTTCCTCTTCTCTCAATGCCCGTTTGAATATCTTCTCAGTTACAGTCAAAGGTAGTTCATCCCTGAACTCTATATACTTTGGGACAGCAGTGGAGGGGAGCTTCTCTCTGCAGTAAGCGATAATTTCTTCTGCGTTGAGCTTGCCTCTGTATTCCTCTCTGGGCTTTATGAAAGCCTTTATTCTCTCGCTGCCGGGACGCTCGGGGTCGGGTACGCCCACCGCTGCAGCCATAGCTACGCCGGGATATTTGAACAGGACTTCATCGACCTCCGTTGTATAAACCTTTAACCCTGAGATATTTGCCATATCCTTGATACGGTCTTCCAGCACAAAGTACCCATTCTCGTCCATTCTACCGATATCGCCAGTATGAAGCCATCCATCGTCCAAGCCACTACCGGGTTTGGGCCAGTATCCTTTCATGGTCTGAGGCCCTCGAATCAATATCTCGCCGCTTTCGCCTGCGCCCAGCTCATCTCCAGTCACCAGGTCTATTATCTTGGATTCAGTGTCGGGAACCGGCAGCCCGATTCCAAGTTTCTCTTTAGCCATGAATCCAGTGATTTTGGAAAAGGTCGATAGATTGGCATGGGTTAGAGGTCCACACTCGGTCAAGCCATAACCTTCTGACACAGGCATCATGATATCTCGTTTGATTGCCTGATATACCTCTTCTGGCAACGGAGCAGCCCCCGAAAGGAACATAACCGGCAGCCTTCCCACCTTTCTCTCCGCTATCTTCATGAGGTGGGTTGGTACAACGTAGACTATCATGGGACGGTTCTCTTTCAGCAGATTCACCGCCTGGTCGATATCCCTGGGGTCGGAGACCAATAAGATGCGCATTCCCAGAGCTATGCTGACCTGCATACCCAGATGACCGTAGGAGTGGAATAGCGGGATGAGCATTTCAGTAGCAGCCTTCCCTTTCATGCCCGGCCACAATGGTTCCAGCAGCCACATAGCCTGTCTTACATTGCATGCTCTGTTGTAATGAGTAATCATTACCCCTTTGGGTATTCCCGTGGCACCGCCGGTGAAGGCAAGATAAGCCAGGTCCTCCATCGGGTCAATTTCAACATGAGGGGGATTGGGTTCGTGTTCTGCTATCAGTTGTTTGAACTGATGAGCGCCCGGAACCTGTCTCACCTCCGGTTGCTGAGCTGAGTAGTCCAGCGGTGAGGTAACTATAATATTCTTTAGCTTCGTCTTATCTTTTATGGAATTGACCAAGCCAAAGGCTTCATCTGAGCAGACTACAGTCTCCGTACCCGATTCGCCTATCTCGTACTCCAAATCGCGGATTTTATGAAGTGTGCTGCAAGGAACCAAAGCCGCACCTGTCTTCGACACGGCGAAATCGGTAATAATGTACTGTGGACAATTGGGCAGAACTGTAGCGACCTTATCGCCTTTCTTTACTCCTAAACTGGAAAGGGCGTTGGCAAACCTGTTTACATAATCTTTGAGTTCGTGGTATTTTATCCTGTTACCAAGGTACTCGACGGCAATTTGGCCCGGGTACGCCTCTGCCGAGTCATCAAGAAACTTATGCATCGGCGTCCTGGGATATGGCTCCAGGGTTTTCTTTAACTGATAGGGCCCCAGCTTGTAACTCTTAAGCCAGGGTTTATCGCTTCCCTTCACCTTGTCTGGCATAAAGTTCTCCTGATTTCACCAGATATCTTTGATACACTCTTCAAGACCGAGTTCTTTAAGTTTCTCGGGGGTGGGCTTGCCCGTAGCCTTATCCCAGCCCCGCAGTTCATAGTACTTGTCCAGCATAGCGGGGAGGTTCTCATTCACCTTGCCCGCTGCCGGCCCTTCGGGGAGCGGTTCCTCCAATAAGCGTGAAGGCAGAGTATCGTCGGCTCTGGTCAAGCCCTCTCTGACATTAAAGACCCTGGCGAGGTTATAAGCTCTCTCGCCGAGCTTAAACATATCTTCATAGGTGAACTCGCGTCCCAGACAGTGTTCCACAAGCTTTACCCATTCTTCTGTGGCTACACAGAACCCCATGAATTTGCATGCTCCGAGTATGTCGAGCGCAGTCATGATATTCTCAAGGTCTACCAGTATATGAACCTCCTCGGGGTCAGCCACAAATGAATCCTTTATCTGGCTATCCGGAATGACCAGAAATGGGACATCGAGGAAGGTAGGCCCCTGAATATAGGCGGTGATATGGTCGCCGCCTCTGTTTGCCACGGCGTAAGCCAGCCCGGTAATCTGCACAGCCCTGGAGTCGTAGGCGGGAAGCTCCAGGCCCTTGACATTCATGGCAAATTTCTCGGCTCCTTTATCCAATTTTTGAGCCATTCTCTTTGTTCCCTCAGCCAGTAGGTTGCCGATACCTTCTCTCTTGGCGATTTTGTGAATCAACTCGATGGCAACTTTCGCATCGCCGAAATTAAGCTCAAGACCATCGGTATCCGCTTTGGTCAGGATACCTTTCTCGTAGCATTCCATGGCGAAGGCTATTGTGCTCCCAATGGAGATTGTGTCGAGGCCGTAGTCGTTGCACAGGTAATGAGCCATGGTAATTGCTTCCATGTCGATAATCATACACATGCCGCCGAATGTACCTACTGTTTCGTATTCCGGGCCTTCCCCCTTCCGCCCCTTATATTCCCCTTTTCTGATTTCGCTCCTTCTGCCGCATTTTAGAGGGCAGGCGAAGCATCCGTACGGTTCAACAAGCACTTTATCGCTGAGCGCCGGTGCATTGATTTCCTCGAGGTTGGGGTGAACTCCTGTCTGCCAGTTTCGGGTGGGGAAACCGCCTCTGACGTTCACCAGGTCGATAACGGCATTCGTACCGAATGTCTCTAATGTTACTTTGAACATGTGCTGGTCAAGCAGCTCGAACTGCTTCTTTGCCACCTCGGTGAAAGCAGAGGGATTTGCCAGTCGGGTCTGTTTCTTGCCGCTCACCGCTATAGCTTTCAATCGCTTGGAGCCCATGACGGCCCCGCCGCCGCACCTCCCTGCTGCTCGGTGAAGGTCATTCATGATGCTGGCATATCTGACCTTGTTTTCACCGGCTATTCCTATGCAATCGGTATTGAACTTTTCCCCGAATTCTTTTTTTATATGGTGTGAAGTCTCAAAAACGCTCTTGCCCCATAAATGTCCTGCGTCCTTCAGCTCAGCTTTGTCCTCTGTAAGCACAAGGCAGACGGGTTTCGGCGAGATGCCCTGAAAGATGATGCCATCGTAACCGGTTCTCTTGAAGTCCACGCCCCAGAAACCAGCCGAGTTGGATTGTCCCCAGAGCCCGGTTAATGGCGATTTGAACACCCAGCAGAACCTGCCCGTGCTGGGAGCATGAGTGCCAGTCAGAGGGCCACTCATGAGTATCAGCTCATTTTCGGGTCCCAATGGGTCAACGCCTTTGGGTACCTCTTTGTAGAGATAATAGGTGGCCAGCCCCGAACCGGTTAGAAACTTATTGAACAGGTTTTCAGGTATCTCTTCCTCTGAGATTTTGTGCTCTGTCAGGTTAACTCTCAGAATCTTGCCATGTGCTCCGTACATCCCTTTCCTCCTTCGCTGCATAGAGAATCGCGATAAGGTAGTGGCCGTGCTATCTGGCTTTGGACGGTACTTGGCTCATAGCGTACTCTGCCAGGGCGGTAATCGTCAAGCTGGGGTTGACACCGGGATTAGCAGGCACGATGGACCCGTCCACCACATAGAGACCAGGGTAGTTGTGAACTTGGCAATCCAGTCCCACTACTCCTTCTTTAGCGTCTTTACCAAAGGGGCAGCCGCCCAATATATGTGCGGTGGTCTCCATATTGAGCAGAGCCTCGCTGATTGAGCCCGCGGCAACCCCATTTACTTTGGCGGCGAAATCGCGTGTCACTTGGTGTGCGATGTTGATTCTGGGTGGCAATGCCTGTTCCATGTCGGGTTTTGAAACCAGGCCGCGTCTGAAAAGAGTGAGCAGACTGCGTCCCAGACGTATTCGAACCCGGTTGTCCACGGTCTGCATGACGAGCAGAATAGTCGTACGCCGAGCCCAACCGAATGGCCAGTGCCCCCAAATATTTTCCAGGGGATGACGTATAATCTCCCAGATGAATCTAGCTAGGCGCACTAGCGCATTCGATGATTTATCGAATAATGGTCCCGCTATGAGCAGAATGAACCCGGAGCCATCGGGAAACCGACACGGCTCGATGCAGGTTACCTTGTCGCCATGAAATATGGATGTGATGGCTATTCCCTTGGAATAATCTACCTTGCTACCGCGCCGACTCGATATACCCAGCAAAGCCTCGCTGTTGGTACGCACCATATCGCCCAGGCGTGGTGAGATATTGGGCAGGGAGCGGGTAATATCGCGGCATCTGAAGAGCAACTTCATAGTGCCCAGCACACCGGCAGAAAGCACCACATTGCGTGTGCGTACTCGTTTCTCGGGCTTGAGCAGGCAAGCGGTGGAACTGTGATAAACGACCTCATAACGAGCGCCGTCAGGCTGTCCCGCTGGCAAAGGTCTGATATCGGTTACCTCGGATTCGGGGAGAATCTCAGCCCCTCGTTTCTCTGCAAAGTAAAGGTAATTCTTGTCCAGGCTGTTTTTGCCGTTGTTACGGCAGCCCACCATACAGCCGCCGCAGTGTTGGCATCCTCGCCTGGGCGGGCCCTCGCCCCCGAAGTAAGGGTCAGGTACCTCCTCCCCTTCTGCTCCATAGAAACGGCCGGTGTTGGTGGGACGGAAGGTATGACCTTGCCCCATCTCGTCAGCGATTTCTTTCAAAACATCGTCCGCAGGCCAAAGCTTAGGATTGGGTGCTACGCCCAGCATGCGTTGAGCGGTTTTGTAATGAGGGGTAAGGATAGTCTTCCAGTCAGCCAGGTTCCGCCACGACGGATTTTCGAACAGTGCATCGTCCGGCACTTCCAGTACACATGCATACAATAGGCTTCCTCCCCCTACTCCCGCTCCGCGCAAGACGAGCCCTAATTCCATGGGAGTGAATTCCCAGATACCGAAGCAGCGTAAAGCTGGCATCCATACGAATTTCCATACTATCCAGTTGCTGAATGGGAAATCCTTATCTCGATAGCGTTTGCCGCGTTCCAGAACCAGCACGCTGTAGCCTTTCTCAGTCAGGCGCATGGCTGAAACGCTGCCTCCGAAGCCAGAACCCACTATTACATAGTCGAAGACCTGTGCTGACTTTTTGTCCATAGCGCTACCCCCAGAGCCAATCTTATCACAAAAGCTTCCAGGTTGTTCCCTGTACCTAACAGGTGTATCTGCCTACCTCGGTAACTTCGTCAGCGATTTCTCTTCTCAATTGAACAGCATTTAGAGGGGTGAACTTCAGGGCTTTTTCCAGTACAGTCAGCTGCTCGTCCACGGCTGCCCCGGTCTCCATGGCGGCTATTAATTGCTTGGAATAGCCAGCTATTCTGAACATCGCCTCATTCACATAAAGGTGAACCATGTTAATCTTCAGTTTGGACTTATTCTCGCCCACAGACTGGATTGACTTCAGCGCCCTGAGCAGTCCGCTCTCCATAACATAGACCTCCTGGGCGATATCGGACAAGAGAGCCAAAATCTCCTGTTCTCCCTCAATAGCCATGCCGTATTTCTGGGCAGCCTCGTTGCAGAGGAACAGGAACACCCTCTTTGCCCTGTTCACCAGCCTCTGCTGGTATCCCAGGGGGCCATCGGAGGCACCCGGCGCGACGGGTTTCATGGTCTTAAGCTCATTTTTGACCTTCTCGCCTTCCGAGAAGAGAGGGAGTTCGTTCTTGAGTCCCTTCCTCAGCAGGAATCCCATGATGATGACCCTGTTTATCTCATTCGTCCCTTCGAAAATCCTGAATACGCGGTTATCCCGGTAGATTTCTTCCACAGGGTACTCCTCGATGTAGCCGTAACCTCCGTATATTTGAACGGCCTCATCAGCTACATAGGCCAGCATCTCCGTGCCATAGACTTTCGCTATGGAGCACTCAATAGCGTATTCGCCTACACTCTTTGCCATTTGCTGTCCGGCATCATCTGCGGAGCGGTCGACAGTATCAAGTATGGTATCTATAAGCCCGCAAATACGATAGACTGCGCTCTCAGCCACATAGGTTCGGGTCGACATCTCGGCTATTTTATGTTTAATCATGCCGAACTGGCAAATCGGTTTGTTGAACTGCACGCGCTCTTTGGCGTATCCCACAGAGGACTCAATGGCAAGCTTGGCAGCGCCCACCGAGCCAGCTCCGAGCTTGAACCTGCCCAAATTGAGGATGTTAAAAGCCACCACATGACCCTTGCCAACTTCGAAGAGGACATTCTCCACGGGCACCTTGGCGTTATCCAGGAATATGCTGCAGGTGGAAGAGCCGCGGAGCCCCATCTTCTTCTCCTCTGGGCCTGTGGATACTCCCTCGTAACCCCTCTCCATGATGAAGGCTGTCACCTTGTCACCTTCGGTCTTGGCGTAGGTGAAGATGATATCGCAGAAGGCGCCGTTGGTAATAAACTGCTTGGTGCCGTTGAGTAAATAGTATTTGCCATCGGGAGTCAGCTTTGCTGTAGTTTTCAATGACATCGCGTCTGTGCCAGCGCCGGGCTCGGTCAGGGCGTAAGCCCCGATCTTCTCACCTCGCGCCATGGCGGGCAGATATTTTTCCTTCTGCGCTTTGTTTCCGAATAGTATCAGAGGCGTGGAGCCAATGCCGGTATGGTCGTTCAGTGTCAGTCCGAACGAGCCCGCTGGCGCGCAATTCTCCACGATGACCATCGAAGATATTATGCCCATCTCGGAGCCGCCGTATTTCTCCTCTATATCTGCGCCCAGCAGACCCAGTTCCCCTGCTTTCAGCATTAGCTGACGATTCAGCTCCCAGTCCTTGTGCTCCAGGCGCTGAGCATTGGGTTTGACCTCGTTCTTGATGTAGCGCTGTGTTGTGCTGATTATCATTTCGTGTTCTTCGCTGAAGTCCTCGGGTGTGAACACCTCTTCAGCAGGAACATCCTCAAGAAAAAACGCGCCACCTTTTCGAATGATCTTTGTACCCATGTTATCCCCCTTTATTTTAATTCTATTGTATTTCGAAGATACCTGCCGCTCCCATGCCACCGCCAGTGCACATCGTGACCAGGCCGAATCTGGCTTTGCGGCGCTGCATTTCGTGGACCAGCTTGGTGGTGAGATATACCCCCGTGCAGCCCAGCGGATGTCCCAGTGCAATTGAGCCGCCATTTACATTGAGTCTATTTATGTCGATACCCAGGTTCTTGACCACATACAACGATTGGCAGGCAAAGGCCTCGTTCAGTTCGATGAGGTCAATCTGGTCAAGAGACATGCCAGCGTTCTTCAGTGCCTTGGGCACACCCACCACGGGGCAGATCCCCATGATTTCAGGGTCAACGCCGCCTACTCCGAACGCTCTGAATACAGCCATGGGTTTCAACCCGAGTTCATTTGCTTTCTCGCGGGTCATGATAACTACTGCCGCAGCGCCATCGTTCATGGGACAGGAGTTGCCGGCTGTTACCGAGCCGCCGGCGCGGAACAGGGGCGGCAGTTTAGCCAGCTTTTCCAGGGATGTGTCGAATCTCACGCACTCATCTGTATCGAAAATCTTTTCTTTTGCCACTGCTTTCCCATTGGCAAAGATTCTGTCGATTACTTTAATGGGAATTATTTGTTCCTTGAATATTCCTTCTTTGTAAGCCTTGATTGCCTTCTGATGACTTTCGAAGGCAAAGGCATCCTGTTCCTCTCTGCTAATGTTGAAACGCTGGGCTACATTCTCCGCGGTCAATCCCATAGTGATATAAGTTTCGGGGAGGTATTGCATCAAATCGGGGTCGGGTAGTGGCTTGTTTCCTCCCATGGGCACCAGGGTCATATGCTCAGTCCCTGCTGCCACCACCACATCGGCAAACCCGCACATCACCCTCTGGCAGGCGATAGCGATGGCATCCAGTCCTGAGGCACAGTAGCGATTGACCGTCATCCCCGGCACTTTGGCAGATAGCCCTGCTTTCAAGGCGATTACCCTGCCGATATTCATTCCCATCTCAGCCTCGGGGAAAGCACAACCCATGACAAGGTCGTCAACCTCTTCGGGCTTCAGGCCTCGGGCTCTTCTCACGGCCTCTTTAACCACCTCTGTGGCGGTATGTTCTGGCCTGGTATTTTTGAGACTGCCTGCTATAGCCCTGCCCAGGGCTGTCCTGACTGCTGATACAATTATTGCTTCCCTCATAGCGTTA
>DATKWL010000242.1:0-9733 GCA_035529555.1 Dehalococcoidia bacterium
GTAGCAGGAAATCTTCCATAGGTATCGAATATGTAGTTGCAGTAGTCTTTGACTATTTGAATGATTTTTTTGCTGGGCACCGGATATCCTGGCTGCACCTTCTTCCAATTCTTACTAAAAGGAACTATACCCTTATAGTTAGCGGTATACATCCCATTACTGCCGAACTTTTTCTCAATGAAGGCATCTACCGCATCGTCCATCGTCTTGTAGTACGGCGGCTGATAACTTTCAAAGATCCCGTCGAATCCCACGGGGTTCAGACCCAGCATGGCACCGGAGCCTTCTTTTGCCATGTTGTAACGAAAACCCAGAGATTGCAGCGCTAATATCCCTATGTATCCAGTCATAACAATTGAGCCAAGGCCCATAGCTTCTGCCATCAGTTGGATGTTCTGTAATGCGTGAAATGGAGGAGCAAGATTGCCCAGGAATATGGTATATTCATAAGAAGAGAGCGGAACATCGGGTCCCTTTAATGTCCCGTTATCAATCCATTTCTTTATCCCCGCCGGGCCTGTTCCTTTAATATCATCGAATACCTTGTAGCCTTCCCCCATGAATATGGCTATTACGGAATCGAGATACTCTTCCGATACATCGAGTATGGGCATGAATAGAGTGGTGCCGGGCTTGTTGGTATTCCAGTGAACTATTCTGACCAGAGTCTCGGGAACCATTGCGAATCTGCCATCTGAGATTTTGACCGTATCCCGCTTGAAATACTCGGCGATCTTGTCCCAATCTTTCTCAGTTTCAATCTCCACAGCCTTTGTTGCCTTTTTAGGGTCATAGACAAACAGTCCTTTATCATTTGTGAAGAAGAGCTTCATGTTATGCACATTGCAGGCGTATGGAGTAGTCCTTCCTACCCAACTGGTGAACATACTGCCCTGCACATCATTGGTGGGCATGTCGGCTGCGATAAGCCCCGTTATTCCTGCGCCAGCCCAGGAAAGAATGGCAGTTTCTATATCATTGAGTGGAACGGGTTTGCTTTTGGAGGCATATTTGAGTGTGCCTTCTTCCATTTTGCACCCCAGAGGGAACCTGCGGGTTCTCCTGTGTGCCATTGCTTTGAAAAGTGGGTATGAAAGGAGTTCTCTGACTTCTTTTTTGTCTTTCAACATCTGTTCCTCCTGTTTCTAAACTTGGATTTACACGGACTTAAATTTATCCTAACTCAGCAAAATAATCAAGTCTAAAACATACGCCCTTTCTCTTCCCATGTCTTTCTTAGACCGTAACGTTGTGACATCCTTTTGTAGCAGTTGTAGGCAGAGAAACCCAGACTCCCGGTACCACCGGTATGCTGCGAGCCCGAGGCCATCCAGAAGTCCTCTATCCCAGGAACCTGGTACTGCGATAGCTCCGGGATCGGCCTAAAATTGCACCACTGGCTGGGGTTCTGATTCGAGGTGTACATGCAACCATTTACCCAGTTAGGATTTTTCTGTGAATACTCATATGGTGTAGGAATGTTGACAGCTATCACATTGTCCCAGGTCATGTTAGGAGCATATTTCTGCCATTCTGCTATGAAACGATTGCCCACCTCTCTTTTTACCTGCATCCACTCCTTTTCGGTCATGTAGTTAGCAGGGGGAGGATGGCCTTCCGCTACAAGGGCAACATGTTTCCCAGGAGGTGCATAGCTGGAGTCCCACTGGGTTGTGGTAAGCTCAGACATATAGACCTTCTCAGGCCAACGGCCTGGCTTTAGAGTGTGCATCTGATATCCATAATGGGTGTACATATATTCAACATCAGTATCGCCGAGGAATACCCAGCGTGCCTTGCCACAGTCGGGATTCCAAGAGGCTGCTCTGTACTGGGCCAGTTCGTGGAAAGCAATATGTCCCCAAAAAAGCTGTGACCTGTCAGTCATAATATTGTCGACCTTCCTCCGAATCTCTGGGTCTATCTGTATGTTACGAAGGTGTCTTCGAAGTGTCTGTTTGATTTCTGCAGTGTCTATTACTACCTTTTTCGCCTCGATTTCAGTGCCATCGGTCAGCTTGATTCCACAGGCGCGACCGTTCTTTACCAGTACCTCATCGACATCGGCTCCTACGAAGAATTTACCGCCCTGCTCGCTTAAAGCTCTCTGAAGGGCGTGGGCGACGTTATGGAAACCTCCTTCAGCCACAGCAAAAGCCTGGAGGCCAGCGAAGGATGGCATGGGCAACAAGGCCTGCAAAGGCGGAGCGACATCGCCAGGTGCTATGCCATTCATGAGTTGCCACTGGAGGGCCATAGACCTCATCTCCGGGCTGTCATAAAGGTCGCAGGTTATCTCGTACTCGGTCATGAACGGATACCTCGGGTCGATTCCTCCTTCAGGGTCTTTCAGTAGCTCGGCGACATAGTCAGGCTCTCCAGGGAGTGGTGGGGGGTTGAACAGGCACTGACCGTGCGAGTACATCCAGTTATATAGCTTCTTTTCCAATGCCTTTGCTACTCTCTCAGCGTCTCTGGGCGATATCCGTTCCAGTTCTTTAAGGTTCTTGTCGATGATGGTTTGATTCGGGATGACTGTCCCCAGCTCTTCGTTCCACTCCAGGGCTCGATAGACAACTATGCATCTTTCATCGGGAAATATCTTTGACATCATTACTTCGGGGAAGATGAATTTCAGCCCTTTTTCCCCTAGATTGAAGTCATAGTAAGCGGGGCTCATCCAGAAAGCACATATCTCAGCGTGAGGATTGCCACGAAAGCCCGCTGCCGGTGTGGGAACGGTGCAGGCAGCGCCACCCAGTTCATTGCCCTGCTCGAAAACGCCCACTGTCATACCGTTGAGGCCAAGGTAACAGCCCATTACCAAGCCCTCTTTACCACCCCCGATTATTACGGCATCGAAGCTTGCATCAGCCATCTTTAGTTCCTCCTGTTGAGTGTAAACATCTCAAATGGGACATTATGCTCGAAGGTATTTCAAAATCTTTTCGCGTAGAGGAAAGACCATCTGATAAATCTTGTCGGACACCATGCTGCTTACCGACCTGATAGTATCTCCTGCAAAATAGAGACCCTTTATATTGGGAGATTGCATATCTATTTCAGTGGGCACAACGGCGTACGCATATCTTCCCCAGTTGAGCTGCAAGGATTTTCCTTTATACTCGACGGCTTCAGCGAAGCCCGGGAACACCTTTACCACCGCAGCTTCCCATCTATTTATTGCGGCATTTATCATCTCCGGCGCGGAAGCAGTACCAAAAGGAGTATCTGGAAGGCCACCGGGTATGTAGGAGTAGAGATATTGTTTCCCAGGCGGCTCATCCACATTAAACACCGGCCATCCCAGACACCAGTCTCCTACATATGTGGGAATACCGTAATCAGGGTCAAATATGTGCACCCAGCCCGGGCCATCTTTAGGTATTATTTCTTCACGAAGCAGATAGAATACACTGAGGTCTTCGTAGTTTAGCTTGCCGCACCTCTCGATGGCCTCAGCCCAGTCTTTTGTCAGGAATTCACGTCTTATGATGTTTCGCCACATTGCTTCGAAGATTGGCATTGCGCAGATAACTACAGGGGCATAATATTCCTCCAGAAAACGTGTCTTGTTATTTTGAACCACGACACCTTTTGTATTCTTATTCTCAATCAAGATGTTTCGGGCTGTCCTATTTGTTAGCAGCTTGCCTCCGTGCTCTTTGTAGTAATCGGTCAAAGGGGATATAACCATATCCTCCATAGTACCTTCTTTGGGATACCAGAAGAGGAGGGCTCCAGCTTTGGGGAAGGCGCCGAAGATATTAGCGAATTGGCCACAATTCACAACATCAGGAGGGGCGCCCATAAGGGGAGCGGCCAGTTCCAGTACAGCCCTGGCTATGGGGTCTTCCACATTTCGCTCTATCCAGCTTGCGAAACTTATATTCACCATTTTGCGACATTCTTGCTCAGAGGTGTCTTCCATTATTCTGAAGGCGCTAGAAAGGGACCGCCTTGAAGGAGCTTCCATAGGCAAGCCGCTGCCAAAGGCGAAGAATTCAAAGAAGTTATCCACGCCTCTTTTTGGGTCCATGGCAAAATACTCAATCTTATCCGATTTATCTTTACGGACCATCCCCATAGTCCAGTCTATCACCTTAGTTCCTTTGGGGGCGATTCCCATGTGAGACAGGAACTTATACATGAAGGTTTGCTCGGGCTTACGAACCAGCGCCGTCGGCATACGAACACCGTTATCAGAACGGCAACCGTGGAAATTGATGGAGCGATAACGCCCACCCAAGTTTGGCTCCTTCTCTATAATCGCCGACTTCACGCCATCCTTAGCCAGTAAACTACCTATGGTTAGACCGCCCGGGCCTCCTCCTACGATGAGAACGTCGAACTTGTTCTGCATAGCCATTCTCCTTTCCATAATTTCTATGTATCTTCATATAATTCGTAGGGTCTTAGATACAGACAGGTTAGGTGAGCGCACATAAGAGTAGAACAAAATGTTTCCAATTTACTCAGAATACAGAGATAACCGCTTGCGGATTAAATTAAGTTAGTTGCTCTGCCTGCGTCAATTAAATATGTACAACTTTTATCTGGTTTTTGCCTAACTTTTGTCTGATTTTTTACTATGCCCTTATTAGGCTTTCTTGTTCGAGCTTCTTTCTGAGCAATTGGGCTATTGTCTTCATTGCCTCCGGCCCCAGTGAGGCCAGCAACTCTACCAACTCGTGAAGCGGGAATACCTCATCAATGCTTACAGCGCCCTTTTTCACGGCTGAGATAAACGCCTGTGCCCTGCTGCGTGCTTCTAGCTTGATAGAAGCCTTATAAAGGAATGTTCTGACGGTGCTTGTCGATGTACAGAGCTTGTCTGCAATCTCCTGATTGGTCAAGCCATGGGCAACCAGTGCGAGAACATCCTTTTCCCTCTTAGTGAGGATTGTGTCTTTTTCTATTGCAGCATGTAGTATTTGTTCGCTATCAGGCGGAAGTTTCCGAAATCCAGGCTTTTGTCTGACAAACTGAGCTATTTTCTCTATAGTCTCGGGGCTCAGCGATGCCATTAGCTCTGCTAACTCTTCCAGGGAGAATATGTCGCGAATATTTATAATCTTGTATCGCAAGGAGAAGAAAACGGCCTGAATTCTATTGTGTGCTTTCAACTTAGTGCAGGCCTGATGTATTAGAGTCTTGACTTTTACCGTGGATTTATTGAGTTGCTCAGAAATCTGCTGATTGGGCAGACCGCGTGCGACCAGAATAAGAACGTCTCTTTCGTCCTTTGTCAGTTTTACTCTTGTGGTCTTCATAATTGTGTCTTGAACAGGTTATTAGATGCGACCAATTAACATCTTTTTATCTCTAATTCTTTTTGAGAACATCGGCAATTTTAGCTTCTTCAGAAGCACTCAGCTCCTTGACTATTTCGACAACCCTCGTGGAGTTAATTTCATCCAGCCTGTAATATTGCCCAAAGCCAGCCTCAGCGATCTCCTTGTTATATCCAAGGTTGAGAAAGCTATCGCCGGAATCTATAACCACCAAGTTGATGCCTTGCTTTCTAATTTCAGTTGCTATCGAGATAAGCTCTTTCTTCACATCAGTCTTTATCGGCACATTCCCTCTCCCATCCGAGACGAGCACCATAACGGGGATTATGTTTCTGTTCTTCCAGAGTTCCGTTCTCAGAACTTGAAGCCCTTTGAGAAGGCCATCAGACAGAGGAGTCTTCCCTCCTGTGGGGAGCTCCTTGAGGTGTTTAACTGCCAGTTCTACGCTTGAGGTCGGGGCTAAAAGAACCTGCGCTTTTTCTCCGGCAACAGCGATAAAACTCACTTTGTCCCGCTTCTGATAGGAGTCTTTGAGAAGCTCCAGAACAGACTTCTTTGCCATATCAATGCCCCGCATCGCTGCCATAGAGCCTGAGGCATCGACCACAAATACGATAACTGAGGAAACCCTCTTGGCTCTTACCTTCTCTCGCAGGTCATCTTTATCTATGGTCAGGTTCCCTTTTCTTGCCACGGCCGCCCTTATCGTGGCATCTATAGCGATGTCAGTGGTTTTTCCCTCTGGTATTTTTGATTTAACGTACTTCCCGCTTCGAGTGCTCAGAGTACGAGCCCTTCTACCAGAGCCTGTATGGCGCTTTTTATTCAAGTCTAACTTTATGTCAATTTTGTTTCGCTTCCCTGCTATTTCGAAGGTCTTCCTTGTTCTTCGTGTTTCCTCAAAAGATGTATTGAAATCTTCTCCCTCTTCAACATGATGCACCACAAGCTCGCTATCATCCTCCTGCTCTTCATTTGCTTGAGGTGAGACTTCTCTCTTACGAATGAGCGCCTCAATCTTATCTGTTATTGGCTTGGGTTCTTCGAAAGGCAACCTTCTCATTCGATGAGGAAGAACAAGTTCTGCTGCCTCCTTTATATCTCTGCCGATTACTTTCCTCCTTGAATTGTACGCAGCTATCGTCTTTGCGGCTCTGGCTATCAGGAAATCAGCGCGATGTCCGTGTACCTCGAAAGCAAGGCAAATTCCGGCTGTAGTATTCAGAAGCTCTTCAGAAATCTTAACCTGACTGAGATTACCTCTTGCTTTGAGTATCCTTCGTTTGAGTTCTTCCTGTCTCTTTTCATGTTTCTTGAAAAAGGAATCGGGGTCTCTTTCGAACTCCTCTACCACTTTTATTATCTCAATTCTTTCCTTTGTGTTTTTAAGCCCCTTAATTTCTATGGATAGCCCGAATCTATCCAGGAGTTGAGGCCGTATTTCCCCCTCCTCAGGGTTCATGGTACCTACTAGGATGAATCTGGATGGATGAGAGACCGAAATCCCCTCTCTTTCTACAATGTTCACGCCCATGGCGGCAGAATCGAGCAGAACATCTACGAGGTGGTCATCCAATAGATTGACTTCATCAATGTAAAGGATGCCCTGGTTTACCTCAGCCAGTATCCCGGGCTCTAAAGCTTTTATGCCCTTTCTTAATGCCTTCTCTATATCCAGGCTTCCTATCACTCTATCTTCGGTAGCTCCCAGCGGCAGTTCTACAACCTTTATCTTTCTCTTAACTGTGGGGAGCATCTCGCCACGCATATATTTAGCATTGCAGATGCTGCATTGAAGTGATGGATTGCTCGGGCTGCAATTAAATTTGCATTTCACTACCTCTATCTCAGGCAAAAGGTCGGCTAGAGCTCTAACAGCTGTGGATTTACCGGTTCCTTTCTCCCCTCTGACCAAAACACCGAGAAGACTGGGATTTATGGCATTCAGCACCAGAGCCAGTTTGAGTTTATGCTGCCCTACTATGGCTGTAAAAGGGAGAACAGTCCTTTTCATCATTTGGTACAATTTGTCACCACCTTGAAATTCACAGATTTGTCTAAATCACTGGTAATAGTGCCACCTTATTACAGGATTGGAGGCTATTTGTCAAGAGCAGGAAATGTGATAAAATTTTAACTTTTTCTCCGTTCATTTTATGATTTCGCTATGCGTTCTTTGTTAACATGGTTTAGGTATCTGGCAGAAAATGGTTGTATTGCTCTGCCGTGTATCCGCTGGTATTATTAAGCATACGATAGATAGGGAGGACAAAGATGAACACTAAAGAGGTAAAAGTTTATTCCACAAATACTTGACCTTACTGCACAATGGTCAAGAGTTACTTGACCGATAACAAAATTGCCTATAAGGAAATTAATGTAGCCGAAGATAAGATAGGTCGCGATGAAATGATTCGTAAATCGGGCAACATGGTAGTGCCGCAGATTGATATAAATGGCGAGATTATAGTCGGCTTCGACAAAGCAAAATTGAAAGAGAAGCTGGGAATACAATAAACGAGGTCATGGGTGCATCGAGAAAGATGCATAAAACTATACATAGCTATAGGAATCTCAAAAAATAAGGGAGGGCTGAGGAATGGCGGTTAAAAATGTCGGGGAAAAGTACAGGTGCAATGTCTGCGGCAATGAGGTAACGGTTACCAAAGTCGGCGGGGGCACTCTGGTCTGTTGCGGGCAGGATATGGAGCTAATAAAGAAATAGCAACAAAGAACGCCCTTCTGAGGGCAGGCCAATATACTAAATTTAAGGGAGGAAAAGATGGCTTACACTGCAAAGGATTACAAGACCTTACTGGGCATGAAAGGATTCAGCGATACCTTACTCAACAATCACTTCACTTTATATCAGGGCTATGTAACTAATACCAATAAGCTGACGGATACTCTTTCGGACATGCTGAAGGGAGGTAAGGTTGGTACTCCAGAATACAATGAACTGAAGCGGAGATTTGGTTTTGAGTTCAATGGCATGAGGCTGCACGAGTATTACTTCGAGAACCTCGGTGGCAAAGTCGCCCTTAACAAGTCCGGTAAACTGGGCAAAAAGCTGATTGAAGAGTTCGGAGGCTACGAAAGCTGGGAGAAGGACTTTAAGGGCACTGCTACCATGCGAGGAATCGGCTGGGCCATTTTATATCAGGATAACCTGACCGGCAAGCTGATAAATCAATGGATTAACGAGCACGAAACGGGACACCCTGCGGGCTGTACTCCCATCTTGATACTGGATGTCTTCGAGCATGCGTTTATGGTAGACTATGGCCTCAAACGCGCTGACTATATAGAGGCTTTCTTCAATAATGTGAACTGGAATGCTGTGGAGGCTCGTCTCAAATAGCTTTGGAGAATTAAACCTGGAGGACATATGCTGCAAATAAAGGATTTAAGCGTCGAAATTGAGAGCAAACAGATACTCCACGATATCAACCTTTCCATCGGCGCTGGTGAGACTCACGCACTCTTCGGACCTAACGGTGGCGGCAAGACTACCCTGCTAATGGCAATAATGGGGTTCCCCCGTTACAAATTGACAAAGGGACAGATTATATTCAAGGGACAGGATATAACAGCTCTGTCCCTGGATGAGCGGGCACGCTTGGGCATCGGCATGTCCTTCCAGCGCCCTCCGGTAGTACGCGGAGTCAAGACACGAGACCTGGTAACAGCCTGTGCGGGCAAGCGTGGCGACGGTGAGATGATAGACAGTATAGCTGAAAGATTAAAAATGGGCGAGTTGATGGACAGGGAAATAAATTACGGTTTCTCCGGAGGCGAGATAAAACGCTCGGAGTTGCTTCAGCTTCTGGCTCAGGGCCCTGACCTTGTTCTTCTGGATGAGCCGGAATCTGGAGTTGACCTGGTGAATATGGCTCTAATCGGACAGATGATAAACGAGCTTTTGCAGAAAGACCTCAAGCGTCAGCGTACTCGCTCGGCGTTGGTTATTACACATACCGGCCATATTCTGGATTACGTTCATGCCAGCAAAGGCTATGTTCTTCTGGACGGAAGTATCGCCTGTGAGCAGGAGGCTTTTGAAGTTCTGGATTCGATAAAAGAGAATGGATACGAAGGATGCGTAAAATGTCTGTGCCTAAAGGATTAGCTTCAAACAAGAAAAGGAGAGAGCTTGCGGAAAAAGCTATTGATAAAAAAGCTGCGCTTGGAGAGGACATCGACATAGGTGCTTATTCAGCCGGGGCTGTAGAGCACTCATACCAGAAGGAACCATCAAACCTTACCTCCGAGGATAAGGGGCGCATGGTAGAGGTTGGAGTTACTCTCGATGACTTGAGTCAGCGGGGCGGCACTTTTATCCAGATGGACCACTCAGTGGTTCATAGCTCCTCCAGTCACGAAGGGCTGGAGGTGATGAGCATAACCGAGGCTCTCAAGGCTTATGGCTGGCTCGAGGA
>DATKWL010000243.1:0-8228 GCA_035529555.1 Dehalococcoidia bacterium
GCTGTAAATGCTCCTGCAGCGCAACCGAGAACATTCAGCTACTCCATACCGCCAAATTTATCCCTTAGTGTAGGACATGCGGTCTGGGTTCCTTTTGGTCCTCGGTTGCTACAGGGCGTTGTCCTTTCCATTAGCGACCAGCCTCAAGTATCCGAGACCAGGGACATAGCCGAGGCTATCGACCCGCATCCCATCCTCTTTCCCCATCAGGTCAAACTGGCACAGTGGATAGCTGAGCGGTATTTATCCTCCTATTTTGATGCCGCAGCCATGATGCTTCCCCCAGGATTCGAGCGCAAGGTGCTCACCTTCATTCATCCTGCCGATAATATTTCCGAACTCGCCATGCCTACTTTGACCGAGCAGCAACAGCAGTTCCTCACCATCATTCAGGAAAAGAAAAAAGTCGAATTAGGCGAGCTCAAAAAAGCCCTGGGGCAGAAAGCCGTAGACACCATTGTGGGACAACTCGTCCGCAAAGGACTTGTAGTCAGGACATATGAACTAGAGAAGGTCAGAGTAAGGCCGCGAATGGTGACATATCTAAGGCTCGTGACCACCACAGAAAAATCGCTCGAAAAAGCGGCGGAACTTGAACGAAAAGGGGCAAAAAAGCAGGCGGAACTGCTCAGGCTTCTGACCTTAGAGCCCAACCCAGTGCTTCTCTCGGAGGCGAGGCGTAAACTCAGCTTCTCGCAGGGAACGCTCAAAGCCCTGCAGCAGCAGGGTTTAATCGCTCTGGAAGAGGTCAGAATGCAACGCGACCCTCTTGCCCATCGCACCTTCGCCTCCTCTGTTCCCCTCAAACTGACCCGCGCTCAAGATAAAGCCTGGTCAAAAATCAGCGCTGAGATGGAGAGGCTTGCTCATAATCCAAGTGCTTCATCGGCGTTCCTGCTTCATGGCGTCACCGGCAGTGGCAAGACAGAGATCTACCTCAGAGCGTTGGACAAAGCTATCTCACTGGGCAAAAAGGCAATCGTGCTCGTCCCTGAAATCGCTCTCACACCCCAGACCATCTCCCGTTTCGCATCACGCTTCCCTGACAGAGTAGCCGTGCTCCACAGCAAGCTATCCCCGGGCGAGCAGTTCGATGAATGGCAGCGCATCAAGAACGGCGAATTCGATGTCGTCATCGGCTCCCGAGGCGCAGTTTTCGCTCCGCAACCGGACCTCGGGCTTATCGTAATAGACGAAGAACACGAGTGGACATATAAGCAGGAGGAGCAGCAGCCACGATATCACGCCCGTGAGGTCGCCATCAAACTGACAGAGCTCACAGGCTCAGTGATAATTATGGGAAGCGCAACCCCTGATGTCATCAGCTATCACAGAGCGCAGAGAGGGGAATTTCGCCTGCTGGAACTCCCTGAAAGAATCGCAGGTGGAGAGCCCTTTCCCTTGCCTCGCGTTGAGGTTATAGACCTCCGTCGCGAACTGGCAGAGGGCAACAGAAGCATTTTCAGCCGCTCTCTGGCCAAATCCATTGCCAATGCTATACAGGCGCAAGAGCAGGTCATTCTATTCCTCAACCGCAGAGGCACGGCAACCTTTGTGCAGTGCCGTGATTGCGGTTTTGTGCTACGCTGCAAGCGGTGCGATGTCTCGCTGACATATCATGCCGACAAAGATGACTTGGTCTGCCACCATTGTAATTACAGGATTAAGCCTCCTGTTATCTGTCCTAACTGCCTGAGCAAGCGCATTAAGTTTTTAGGGATAGGAACTCAGAAGGTAGAGGAGGAACTTGCCAAGATGTTCCCGGAGGCAAGACTGATGCGATGGGACCGCGATGTTACCAGAGGGAAATATGCCCACGAAAATATCATGTCCCGATTCCTGGCGCACGAGGCCGATATACTCATAGGCACCCAGATGATTGCCAAAGGACTCGATATTCCTCTGGTGACTCTGGTGGGCGTAATAAATGCAGATATCGGACTTCACCTGCCTGATTTCCACTCCAGCGAGCGTGCATTTCAGCTTCTGACGCAGGTAGCAGGCAGAGCGGGCAGAAGCAAAATAGGAGGCAGGGTTATCATCCAGAGCTATACACCGGAACATTACGCAATATTGGCAGCAGCGAAGCATGACTACGCCGCCTTCTATAAGCAAGAGATAGCGTTCCGTCGGCAGCAAAACAATCCGCCGTTCAATCGTCTGGCGCGCCTCCTCTACATTCACACCAACGCTGAAAAGTGCCGCAAAGAGGCTGAGCGGATATACCATCTACTTGAGCAGGAGAGGGATTCTCAAGGATTAGCAGACACCACTTTAATCGGGCCCTCGCCCACCTTCACACAGAGGGTGAGAGGCAGATTCCGCTACCAGATAATTATCCGCAACCCCGACCCGCTTCCCCTCCTCTCTCAGATAAATCTTCCTCAAGGATGGTCGATAGATATCGACCCTGTAACCCTGATTTAACCTTTACAACCCGCCGAACTTGGACTATAATTTCGCTAATTGTGAAAATTTGCCTTATCACATTTAGTTTCAGGGTTTGAACATGGCAATATTACCTGTAGTACAGATGGGTAACCCTGTGCTTCATAGCAAGGCAAAAAAAGTTAAGACCATAGACGGCTCTATTCAAAAACTTATAGACGATATGATCGAGACGATGCGAGATATCGATGGAGTAGGGTTGGCTGCTCCCCAGGTAGGGGTACCCCTTCAGGTAGTTGTATATGAACTGCCTGATGATAAAAAGGTAACTGTACTTATTAATCCTGAGATAGTGAAAAGCTCGGAAGAAACAGAGATGATGGACGAAGGCTGCTTAAGCCTGCCTGGCTACAGAGGCGAGGTTAAGCGTTTAACATCTGTTACTGTAAAAGGACGTAATCGCCAGGGTAAGATGATTCGGATAAAGGGAGAGGGGCTTCTGGCCCAGGTGCTCCAGCATGAGGTAGACCATATTAACGGCATAGTGTTCGTTGACAATTTGGAGAGCCCCGACAAGCTGTACAAGACAGAAGATGAGGAAGAAGGGGCAAGCAGTATATAAAGGCTGATGGTCAGATACTACGCCCGACATTCACAAGAGAAGAAATCTTGAATGACTAATCTTACTAAAGAGAGGCTTGGAATTTTCGTTCCCGAGGAGGCAGTCCATCTCCTTGAAAAGCTGTCTGAGTTCTTTCAGCAGCGCAATATCGCTTGTTACCTTGTCGGCGGCTTTGTACGCGACGGGTTGATGGATCGAACCAATAACGATATCGACATCGCAGTAGCCGGCGACGCTCTGGACATCTCCTCACAAATAGCCACGTCTTTCGATGGCAGGATGATACCTCTGGATGAGGTGAATCAGGTTGCAAGGGTGGTTTTTCCACAGGCTAAATGTCGATGGCATCTCGATTTTGCCTCACTTCGCGGCAGCATCGAAGAAGACATGCGCTATCGAGATTTCACTATCAATGCCCTTGCTTTTAGACTGTCCGATATTAAAAGTAAATGGGCTCATTCTGAACTTATAGACCCTCTGAATGGTTACCGTGACCTGAAACAAAGAATCATCCGCGCCGTGGACGATGACAGTTTCAGGCAAGACCCGGCACGCTTGCTCAGGGCAATTCGGCTTGCTGCTAAGCTCGATTTTGCTATCGAACCCGGTACTGAATCTCTCATACAGCGCGATAGCGAACTGATTAAAAATGTCGCAGGAGAAAGACTGCGCGACGAACTCTGTTACATACTTGATACAAATAGAGCGTATAGTTCCCTCTGTCACCTTGATAAACTAGGATTACTGGCACATCTCATGCCCGGGCTAACCAGCGCCAAAGGCGTAACCCAGCCCAAAGAGCATTTCTGGGATGTCTTTGACCATTCACTGGAAATAGTAGCTTGCGTAGAACTCCTGCTCCGAGAGCGAGCAACCAATGGAATTGACCGCATACTGTCAATAGCGCCATGGTCGGATGAGCTGGCTAATCACTTCTCTCAGGAAATCTCGGGAGGACGGACTCGAAGGTGTCTTTTGAAGCTGGCTGCGCTGCTTCACGACATAGCCAAACCGGCGACCAAGACTATAGAGGAAAGCGGAAAGATGCGCTTTCTGGGACATGCCAAAGAAGGTGTTAGTATGGCAACCCCAATCATGGAGCGCCTCAGGTTAAGCAACCGCGAGATAAAGATGGTGCAGCTAATGATTGAGCATCACCTGCGTCCCGGATATCTGCTGTCTGAAGATATGCCGTCGCGCCGGGCTATCTACAAATATTTCCGTGACACCGCCGAAGTGGGGATAGATACTCTATTTCTGGGGCTTGCTGACCATCTGGCGGCCCGTGGGCCTACGCTCGATTTCAACGAATGGCGCAGACATGCCGAGACCACAAGCTATATTCTGTCTAAGTGGTTCGAGGAAAAGAGTACAATTGTGCCACCAAAGCTGATAGACGGACATATCCTGATGCAGAAATTCGGGCTGACTCCAGGTACCCAAATCGGAGAACTTCTGGAGATGGTGCGAGAAGCGCAGGCTTCCGGAGAGATAAATACGACTGAGGAAGCATTGGATTTCGTAGCAAAGAGATTGGGGAGAAATAAGTGAACCGTAGAAACCTTATTATACTTGGTCTTATTATCCTGCTTGCCGCCCTTTCGCTCACAGCAGTACTCGTCAAACAGTACCACATCCCTGGCATTGGTGACAGAGGCCATGGCAACAATACAATGGGTATGAGCCTGGGTCTGGACCTGAGCGGCGGCATCCATTTAGTCTACGAAGTTGATTTGTCCCAGATTGGCAACGAGAGTGCTGAATCCGCTGTACAGGGCGCCATAGATATTATCAGCAGAAGGGTCGATGCTTTCGGCGTCTCAGAGCCTTTAGTCCAAAAACAGGGCGCTGACCGTATTTCAATTCAACTACCTGGCATTAGAGATATGGATACGGCAGTTGAGCTTATCGGACAGACTGCCCAGCTTGACTTCAGGGAGCTGGAATACGACAGTGAGGGAAACCCAGTACGCGATGAAAACGGCAATTATGTATGGAAGCCGGCCACAGGTAGAGACAGCGAGGGCAAAGAGGTTCACCTGACCGGCAGATACTTAAAGAGAAATAGCCAGCCCCAATTAGCTCCAAATACAAATGAACCAGAGGTAGCTTTTGAGTTCAATAGCGATGGGGCGAAGCTATTTGAGCAAATAACCACTCGACTACTCGAAAAACCGCTTGGCATATTTCTCGACAACCAGCTAATCTCCAGCCCCACAGTTAAGGCTGTACTAAGTGATGCAGGCGTTATAACTGGCTTGTCATTGGATGAGGCTCGCCAACTGGCCATTTTACTTAATGCCGGTGCCTTACCTGCGCCCCTTGTGGGCCCAATAGTTCGAGAAGATATAGACCCCACCCTTGGTGCCGACTCGTTGAGAAAAAGCTTGATTGCGGGGATGGTAGGCCTGATTTTGATAGTATTATTTATGATACTTTACTATCGCCTCCCTGGAGCACTGGCCAGCGTTGCCTTGATTATATACGGCATACTTGTTCTGGCGGCGTTCAAACTAATACCAGTTACGCTAACTTTAGCGGGCATTGCCGCCTTTATTCTGTCCATAGGCATGGCAGTGGACGCCAATGTACTTATCTTTGAGCGTCTTAAAGAGGAACTAAGATCAGGACGACCGCTAAGTGGAGCTATAGAAGCAGGCTTCAGCCGGGCGTGGTCAGCTATACGCGATAGCAATTTCACCACCCTCATTACCTGTGCCATACTCTACTGGATGGGCAACATGTTAGCGGAGCCCAGAGTAATGGGATTTGCCCTCACTCTCGCCATCGGCGTGCTGCTCAGCATGTTCACCGCCATAGTGATAACCAGAACATTCCTGAGACTTCTCGTAGGTACAGGCATAGCAAATAACCTCCGGCTTTTCGGGGCACAAAGGGCAGAGCAGCCATCTCTTCCTAAGGAGAAGCAATAATTGTTTGACTTTATAAGTAAGAGGAACTGGTTTTTCATAGTATCCGCAATAATCATTATTGCTGGCGTAATTGCGCTTATAGTCGCAGGACTCAACACCGGCATAGAGTTCAGCAGCGGCTCTACCATGACCCTGATCTTCAGAGAGCCTGTGCAGCAGGCAGACTTGAGAGCAGAATTCGCTACATTAGGACATTCGGAGGCTATAATCCAGCACAGCACCAAAGACGCCTATTTCATTGAAGGTATAGAACTCAGACCAGCGGAGAAAGAAAAGCTTATCGATGACCTGCAAGCAAAATTCGACACAACAATCAGGATTGCCGAATTCGGAGCAGAGGGAAATGAGACTCAGGGCAACGAGACGCTGGCGCTTTTGCTCGGAAAGACCATAAACCAGAGCGATTTAAATGATGCTTTAATCGACCTGGGGTATCCTGATGTTAAGATCGAGTTTGCTTCGCTCGACTCATTCCTCATCAGAACAAGGACGCTCGAACCTGATGAAAGTAAACAGGTAGAGCAAGAACTGGCTCAAAAGTTCGGGTCAGTTTCTCTGCTGGACTTCTATTCCGTATCACCAGTTATTGCTGGAGAACGTGTTCGTTACACTGTCTACGCCATGATAGTTGCTTCTGTAGGGATTCTTCTGTATATCGCATGGGCATTCCGCAAACTGGCAAGCTCGTTCCGCTTCGGAGTCTGCGCTATAATAGCGCTGATACATGATGTCCTCATACTGCTCGCTATTTTCGCCTTTCTCAGGGTACAAATCGATTCCATGTTCATCATTGCCATGATGACAGTGGTCGGATACGGTGTAAACAACATTATTGTCGTGTTCGACCGTATTAGAGAGAACAGAAGCAGGCATCTGAATGCCGATCTCGGCACCGTTGTTAACATCAGCATCACAGAGACTCTGAGCAGGTCCCTGAATACCAGCCTCACCACATTATTTGTTCTGATCGCTCTCTATGCCTTCGGTGGCGCAACTATTCAGAACTTCATACTGGCACTGCTCATAGGTATCATCGTCAGCACCTATAGCTCCCTGTTCATTGCAGCGCAACTCCTGGTCGCCTGGGACCAGGGTGACTTCGGAAAGCTCTTCGGCTGGATACCATTGCGCCGACGGCGAAGCTAAAATTTCTACAGGCCGACCCCCAAAAAGTACCCCCTGAAACCATTGACAATACCTATATGTTGTGCTATGTTGTTCAGGCCCCACAATATATAGAGTGGTTGAGGCTTTTCCATGAAGTGTCCCCATTGTGGTTTTAAAGACACCAAGGTTTTCGATTCTCGCGATGTCAATGAGGGCGTTCGCCGGCGCCGCGAGTGTCTTGGCTGCGGCTTCAGATTCACCACATATGAGAGGGTGCAGACCAGCAATATGGTCATTATCAAAAAAGACAAGCGTCGCGAGGATTTCAATCGCGAGAAACTGATGACAGGAATTCGCAAGGCCTGCGAGAAGCGCCCTCTCCCCACAGGGACAATAGAGAAATTGGTAGATGAGATCGAAGCTGAACTGATTCGTATGGGCAAGTCAGAGATACCGAGTCCTGTGGTGGGCGAGATAGTGATGGAGAAATTGAAGAAGCTTGACCATATAGCATATATTCGCTTCGCCAGCGTCTACCGCGATTTCGCCGACATCACCAGCCTCAAGCGCGAGGTGGATACCCTCATCGCAGGTAAAGAGATCGCCAGCCAGCTTCCTCTACTGCCTGAACAAGAAGTCGGTCCTCTGGTGAAAAAGCAAAGAGCAGCTTCAGTAAGGCATTAGACAAATTTAACCGAAGACGCTATTTAGGAATGGGGTAATGCCTATGAATAGTGATAACGGAAAGAATAATAAAGCAGAGCGTCTTCTGCGCAATAAGATTGCCCGCTCCATATTCACATATGCCGAGACACTGGGCATCTCGGATAGGAATGAGCTAGAACAACTCACCGACCGGGTGCTCGACCGCTTAGAACCCGTCCCTACTTTTCAGGGATGGGAAGATCTTGCCCCTATGACAAGAAGGCCAGTTCAGGATGTCGAAATCCAGGCAATGGTGAGAAGCATACTCGACGAAAGAAAGAAAGAAGAGCCGATTCCAGAGCCTGCGCCAATAGAGGAAAAAGAAAAGAGAAAGCCTGCTAAAACAGCTAAAAGGATTACGCCGATGAAAGTAGAGATTGCGAAAGGCAAGACTACCATAAGCCCGAACGCCAGAGCAGTTTTAGAGAGAAGGTATCTGGTCAAGGATGAGAAGGGCAAGGTAATCGAGAGCC
>DATKWL010000244.1:0-7155 GCA_035529555.1 Dehalococcoidia bacterium
GGCTTTCCTCTGGGGTACATAGTTCATGATAGTGTAGTCGAGGGCATAAATCTGCGAGCCTTCGGCGGTCGTCTCCTTTTTATAGAAGCCACTCCCGGTCTTGTCGCCCAGAAGGCCCTTCTCTACCATCTGCTTGACAAACTGGGGCACCGCCAGTTGTCTCTTCTCATCTTCATCCTTTATGTTGTCGCTGACGTTCTGTGCTACTTTGAGGAAAGTATCCAGCCCTACCATGTCGGAGGTCCTGAAGGAAGCGCTCTTGGGCCTACCCATAGGAGGGCCGGTTATGGCATCAGCTTCCTCTATGGTGTAGCCATCCTCGACCATAATCTTCATAACCCCGATTACAGCGTAAGCACCGATTCTATTGGCGATGAAGTTGGGCGTGTCCTTGGCGAAGACAATGCTCTTACCCAATCTATTCTCACAGAACTCCGCCATCAACGAGAGTAGTTCTGTGTCGGTTGACTTGCCCGGTATGATTTCGAGGAGCTTCATGTGCCTGGGAGGATTGAAGAAATGCGTTCCCATGAAATGCTCTTTGCGTTCTTTGGACAGCTCCTCTGATATTCGTTCTATCGATAATCCCGAGGTATTGGTGCTGATAAGGGCGCCCGGCTTGACATAAGGTTCGATTTTCCGCAATAGCTCTCTCTTTATTTTCAGGTCTTCCACTATCCCTTCGATAATCCAATCAGCATCTGACAGCCATTGCAGGTGGTCTTCGAAATTGCCCGGCGTGATGAGCCTGGCATCCTCGGGGATAAACATAGCGGGAGGCCTTGCTCCTATAGTGCCCTGGATGCCCATTCTGGCCAGCTTATTCCTGAAGTCGGGTGATTCTTTGGTCAGCTTTTTCTTGAGGTCGGCTGCGTCCAGATCTTTGGGAACGATATCGAGAAGATATGTTGGTATGTCCACGCCGGCCAGCAGGGCAGCTATCCTGCTGCCCATTACACCTGCGCCGAGAACTGCTGCCTTTTTAATCCTTATCTGTTTCATGGTTTCACACCCCCTGTCAGTTGAGTTTTAACTCTGTGGCTTAAGAAAATGACACTATTGTCTTTACTGCCTTATACTTTCCTTTGTGCAGGTTGACTTCTATCATCTCGCGGTAATCTTCGAGAGCGAAGGCGTGGGTAATCATGGGCTCGAGGCGAACCTTCTTCTGTTGTGCCATGCGGATAGCCGTTTCGAAGGCATGTTCTCTCTTCCCGCCCAGGTTATTATAGCCAAAGCAATAGACGCCTTTGATGGTCTGAAGCTTCAGCCACAGTGGCGTGGGGTCCTTCATTGTTTCCTTGCCAATCCCGACTACGCTCAGTACCCCACCTGTCCTCAATACTCTCAAATCCGTATCGAGGGTGTGGGTGCTGGCTACCGTATCGAAAATTTTGGAGAATCCTCCCATAGCTATCTTTCTACCCAGCATCGGCTTGTACAGCTTTGCCCCAGTTATCTTCTCGGCTTGATGGAGCAGGTCACCGCCTGTGATGAGATTATCTGCACCTGCCTGTAATGCCATCTGGGCATGGAATCTGGAAGGCTCCGCTGCCGTAATAGGGCAATTTATCCCGAAGGCACGTATAGTCTGGATGATGAGATTGCCGATAAAACCGGCTCCCACAACAAGCACTCTGTCTTCTGATGTTGGCAGGTTGCCCAGCACAGCCTGAATACATACAGCGAGCGGCTCCATCAAAGCGCCTTCTCTGGGGGAGATTTCGGGAGGCAGTTTGAGCACCTGGCTCTTGTGTGCCACCAGGTAAGGGGCAAAGCCTCCGCCTAGGTCGCGACATATCCCGAGGAAAAGGCCGGGGGCGAATTTGCCCTCGGCGAAGTTCTCGCAGTTACTCGGTCTGCCCATTTTGCAGCTTCGGCACTCAGGCTCGATGCCTCTTACGGAGCAACTCAAGGTAGGAATGACGGTAACTACATCACCTGTCTTTGCTTCGCTGACATTCGCACCAACTTCTATGACTTCCGCGCTGATCTCGTGCCCCGGGGTGCAGGGAAACGAAGTGAAGGGGGCTGCCATAGTGGAATCTTTTAAAAGAATGAGGCTCATATCGCTTCCGCAGAACCCACAAAACAGCGTCTTGAGCTTTATCCAGTCGGGCGAGGGCAATGCGGGTATGGAGACGTTGGCGAGCCGTATCGTGGCAAGGGGGCCATTATGGTAAAAACGTGTGCTTATCCGCCCCAGCACTTTCAGGACTGCGTATTGAGGTATGTTCACAGAGAATCGCAGTGCCTTCACCACACCCTGTCCTTGGGGGGTGGGTTGTAAGACCACCCCTGCTTGATATCGTTCTTATCGCTCGCAAACGCTACCGGCGGTGTCGCAGCCTTCCATCCAGATGCTGTCCAGCACTACCAAATCGGGCGGTACCAGGTGCACTTCAGGGTCTACAATCACATCCAGCACAGCCGGCAATCCCGAGGCTACTGCCCTTTTCAGGGCCGGGCGAATCTGAGTCGGCTTGGTGATGCGTTCACCGTAGCAGCCCAGAGCCTGCGCCAGCTTATCGTAGCGGGCGTCGGTGAAATCAACGCCGCAGTAGCGCTCCTCGTAGACCAGCTTTTGCCCGCCTTTAATCATGCCCCAGCAGCAGTCATTGGCGATGATGACTATTATGGGTGCATTCTCACGGCGCGCTGTTTCCATTTCCATAGCATTGAAGCCAAAGGAGCCGTCGCCAGTGATACAGTACACGGGAACATCGGGTCTGGCTATTTTGGCTCCGACAGCGAAGGGCACACCTGAGCCTAGATGTCCTGAATCAGCAGCCCAGAGGAAGGTACGAGGCTCATAGATGCGATTCTGGTAGAAAGCCCATACCGCCGTTGTGCCGCCGTCCACAGCGGAGATAGCATTACGAGGGAAGAATTCTCGAACCTCGCGCATCAGCCGCAGCGGATGGATAGGCGTCCGGTTCGAATAGGCACCTTCCTTCCAGCCATTCAGCCAGGCTTGCTGGAACTGCTGCGCCTCTTTTAGCTGAGGGTTTGCCTTCTTCGGCTTTGTTTTTTTCTTAATCTCCTTTAACAGAGCGTTCAAAGTGCTTTTAGCATCTCCAACAAGTGCAAGGTCTACAGGGCGGTTCACCCCTATGCTCTGAGGCTCTATGTCAATCTGTATGAATCGTTGCGAATTTGGGTCTCCCCAAAACGGTGGCTTGCCCCAGCCATCCAGGTCCCCCATACGTCCCCCCACATGAAGGATTGCGTCTGCTGTGGATTGAGCCTGGATTGAGCCCAGTGAAGCAGGTATCAGACATAGTGGGTGATCCTCAGGAATCGTTCCTCTTGCACCAAGACTTGTAGTCACCGGTGCTGAGAGATACTCTGCCAGTTTCACTACCTCAGCCCATGCGCCGCTGCGCAACACACCTCCGCCCGTATGTATAAGCGGAAACTTGGCTTTTATCAATATGTCCGCTGCCTGTTCGATAAGGGTGACATCTGCAATTGAAGCTGTAGTGGCGCGGTATCGCTGTGGCTGCCGGATAGGGTATTCGTCGGTGTTCAATTTGTCGCAGACCACATTGGAGGGCAAGTCTAAATACACAGGGCCGGGGCATCCCGATGTGGCTGCTCTAAACGCCATCTGTACCAGATGAGGCATCCTTCTTACATCGTTCACCAGCGCCCGCCATTTGGTGATAGGAGCCATCAAAGGAACTTGCTCCAGACCCTGCGTGCAGCCATGGTCTGGGTAGGAACGCCAGGTCTGATTCTGTGCGCCCAATATCACCATAGGAATAGAATCGGCCCAAGCTGCATATACGCCCGGCACCAAATCAGCTACACCGGGTCCTACCGTGCCCAGGCATACGCCAGGCTCGCCGGTAACACGCGCCCAGGCATCTGCCATGTGCGCTGCCGCCTGTTCGTGGCGTGTGGTGATGAACTTCAGGTTAGCCTTGCGTCCTAGGCGGTAGATAGCATCTGTGATAGGGTTGCACTGGTCACCGGGTATCCCGAATACATAATGGACACCCTCCTGGATAAGACAATGAACTAGAGCTTCTGCGCCGCTTATGATAGCCATCATTCCACCCCCAAATGTGTGGTAAGTCTGAGGATTACAGGGATTGTGAGCATAATAGCATGCGAGTTATTCATTGTCAATTGTTGACAATCTACAAAATCTCGTATATATTCGCAGAGGGAAAAGGTTTATGGAGGGCTCTAATACAGTGGAGTTCAAGCCGTGGGACAATCTGGATGAACAGATCGCAGAACACATTTCCTCCCTGATAATCAAGGGTGAACTTACGCCTGGCGAAAGGATTCGCGAAGCTAAGCTGGCAGAGGATTTGGGTGTTAGCAGAGGCCCCATCAGAGAAGCACTGCGAATACTCGAGGGTAGGAGATTGGTGAAGCTCATACCACGGAGAGGCGCACGGGTTACCGAGCTTTCGACTTCATCTATCGAGCGACTTTACGATGTTCTGGTGGAGCTGTTGACGCTCACTGCCAGAAAAGCGGCGGAGAATCGAACCAAGGAGGATTTGGCGCGAATTCGCAGAGCGTTGAGGAAGATTGAAACGTGTGCCGGTAAGGGCGACACCTCTGGTTACTACGATGCAATCTTCGAGTTCTTCGTAGCCAGTCTCATAGCAGCTAAGAACCCTCTGCTGTCCAGGTTGCTCAGAGACCTCGAGCCGAGCACGCGCCGCATTCAATATGCTTCTCTGGCACGGCGCAAAGAGGACTTAAAGAGCAATGTTCTGTACTTCGAGCAGGCTACAAAATACATAGAGGACAGAAATTCCGAGACGGCTTCTCAATCCATCCGTAAATATGCCCAGAATGAGAAGGTATCCGCAGTCAATAATACGAAACCTCTCTGCAAAAAGGAAAAAGAGTAGAACTGAACTGAGGGCGCACTCGGGCTTCACAAAAAAGATAATGAAGGAGGGATGCAATGGACGACAAGAAAATCAGAAAGGGTGGTTCTTTCCTGATCGAGGCTGTGCCCCCGAGCGAGGTGTTCACGCCCGAGGACTTTGGCGAAGAGCACAGGATGATAAGCGGAACTGTGGAACGTTTTGTCAAAAACGAGGTAATGCCACAAGCTGAAAAACTAGAGCACAAGGACTTCGAACTGACTCGCAAACTAATGCGACAGGCGGGCGAGCTGGGGCTCCTGGGGGTAGATATCGAGGATGAATACGGTGGCTCGAAGCTCGATAGCATAGCTTCGCTGCTAATTACCGAGTCCTCTTCAAAATCCGGTTCTTTTGGTGTTGCCCTTAATTGCCACACTGGAATAGGCTCGATGCCGATAGTTTATTTTGGCAGCAAGGCTCAAAAGAAAAAGTACCTCCCTGGTTTGGCAAAAGGAGAAAAGTTAGGCGCTTATGCCCTGACCGAGCCTGGAGCCGGCACTGACGCTCTCTCCCTGAAGACCACGGCCAAGCTAACGCCGGATGGCAAGTATTACCTGCTCAACGGCACCAAGCAGTTCATCACAAACGCCGCCTTCGCCGATATTATCATCACCTATGCCAAGGTGGATGATAAGATGACAACCTTCATCCTGGAGAGGGGCTTTGAAGGTATATCCATAGGGCCTGAGGAGAAGAAGCTGGGAATTCGCGGCTCCTCCACCTGCTCCATATTCCTAGATAATGTCAGGGTGCCTGCGGAGAATGTCCTCTTCGGAGTTGGCAAAGGGCACGTGGTAGCCTTTAATATTCTGGATCTGGGCAGGTTCAAGCTGGCTGCGGCAAGCGTGGGCGCAGCCAAGCTAACGATAGAGACCGCTGTTAAATATGCCAAGGAAAGAGTGCAATTCAACAAGCCTATATGTCAGTTCGGCCTAATCAAGCACAAACTTGCTGAGATGGCGGCGAAGACCTATATGACGGAGAGCATGGTCTACAGGACCGCAGGCATGGTCGAACAGGCACTTTCCCAAGTTGACCACAGCGCAGAGGATGCCGGTAAGCAGAGCGCAAAGAGCATTGGAGAGTACGCCGTCGAATGTTCCATCAATAAAATCTATGGCTCCGAAATAATGGCATATCTGGCAGACGAGGCGCTTCAAATACACGGAGGGTACGGGTATGTAGAGGAATACCTTCCTGAGAAGATTTATCGTGATACCCGCATAACCAGGATATTCGAGGGCACTAATGAGATAAACAGATTAATCGTAACCGGATGGCTGCTGAGGAAGGCATTGAAAAACGAGATACCTCTTTTCCCCGCTGCAGAGGAGGTTAAAGGCAAGCTATCGAGTATGGGCGCTATCGCATCCAGTCCCGAAGATGGCCCTCTGGGGTATCAGACAAAAATTGTAGAGAGGGCAAAGAAGATTTTCCTGTACCTGAGTGGTGCTGCTGCCCAGAAGTACGGCATGGGTATAGAGGAGGAGCAGGAAATCCTGGGACTGCTGGCCGACATCGCTATAGAAATTTACGCTATGGAAAGCGGATTGCTCAGGGCGCTTAAGGCTATTGGGTCTGTCGGGGAAAAAGAATCGAAGACGAAGATACAGATGGCGCAACTGTATGTGAACGATGCCACAGTAAGAATAAGAGACTGGGCCCAGCAGGTAATGGTGGCTATAGAGAGCCCAGATACCCTGGCGAGTCAACTGGCGGTGTTAAACAAGATATCTCAGTTCATGCCTGTTAATGGAATACAGTTGAGAAGAGAGATTGCCGACAGAGTCATAGAGGCAGAGGGATACGCCTGCTAGGTAATAGCGGTCTTTCATAAGTAGCCGTTCCTGCAAGTCGGGAATCAGAGGCTGATTCCCGACTTGACAAATATCAGCAAAACGTGTAACAAGATACCACACGAAATCTTCCTGATTGGTTAAACTCTGGCTCAGCGAACGGGTTTTAATCTCAGGGCTTCTTTTTGCTTCTCGGAATTGTACCTGTCTTATGGCTCGAGCAGTTAATCAAGGGGGTTAGCGATGGCAGCAGGCAAAAGCTCTCAAGATTTGGAAAACGATGTTCTCAGTCAGGGGCTGTGTACCAGTTGTGGCGCCTGTGTGAATGTCTGTCCCTACATCAAAGTGGTTAAGGACAGAGTAGCGATAATCGAGCCCTGCGGACTCGATGAAGGGAAATGCTACGATTTCTGCCCTCGAACCACCACCGATGTCGCCGCCCTCGACCGCAAGGTTTTTGG
>DATKWL010000245.1:0-3033 GCA_035529555.1 Dehalococcoidia bacterium
GTCAGCTTCGCCAGATTCTTGTCACTGATGCAATCAATGCCCATCGTGAGTTTAAAGGCAGGTATGATGGAGCATATATTGGCGTTGCCGCAGCGTTCTCCATAGCCATTGATGGTGCCCTGGGCCTGAGTTGCCCCGGCCTGCACCGCAGCTAAGCTGTTGGCTACGGCTAACTCTCCATCGTTATGCGCGTGAATGCCCAGAGGCACGCTGAATTTTTTCGCCGCTTTGACAGCCTCTACAACTTCATCCGCTAGAGCGCCGCCATTGGTGTCGCAGAGCACGATGCCATCCGCACCGGCTTCGGCAGCGGCCTCGATAGTGCGCAGGGCATACTCTCTGTTACTCTTATAGCCATCGAAGAAGTGCTCGGCATCGAAGAATACCGTCATTTCTCTCGACTTGAGATAGCGGATGGAATCGGCAATCATCCTGAGGTTCTCGTTAAGGGTAGTCTCCAGCACCTCGGTTACATGCAAGTCCCAGGACTTGCCCACCAGCGTGGCGTACTTCATTCCCGAATCCAGTATAGCGCGCAGATTGGGGTCTTTCTCAGCCTTGATGCCGGCGCGGCGTGTACTGCCGAACGCTACCAGCTTGGCATGTTTCAGTTTTAAGTCCTTCGCACGGGCGAAGAACTCCACATCCTTGGGATTGGAGCCGGGCCAGCCGCCTTCGATGAAATGGATGCCTATATCGTCGAGGCGCCTGGCAATCTTGAGCTTGTCCTCCACAGAGAAGGAAATACCAGCCCTCTGCGCCCCGTCACGTAGTGTCGTATCGTAAAGCTGAAACTTCGATTTCTTAGCCACCTTAAACCCACCTCTCGATTTGCCCTAAAGTATAGCATGAGGGATTTGGTTTCACAATTTGCACATGCTCAATGCAAAATGTAGGGGCATCCGCCTTAGGCGGATGCCCCTACAACTGTTCAGTTAGCCTTCTTTATGATGCCTGCTCTTTTATCACCCTTGACAGGTCCAGACGGTTCACATGGCGAATGGCGGGTATCTGGGAAACGAGGATGAGCAATATAACAGTGCCAGTGGCAAAAAGATACGTGCGGAGTGAGATGACCATGCTGTAGGAAAGCATGTCGGTCTGTAAAAGGCTGAAGAAATATGCTGACAGCATATATCCCAGAGGGATGCCAAGTCCAACCCCTACCAAGCCCAGCAGCAGGTTCTCCTTGGTCAGCATGGATACAATTCTGCCCTTGCTTTCTCCCAGAGTGCGCATGGTGGCTATCTCGCGGCGACGCTCCAGGATACTTATCATGAAGGTGGTGAAAACTATGGCAAGTGCCAGTGCAGCGCCAAAGCCGAACATTATCCATATCATCCTGCAGTTGAAGCTCATTCTCTTGCCGACCGCTGCAGCAGTTTCGTCGGTTATCTCGACTGAGGCCACACCCGTAATCTGGGTCGCCTTCTGTCTCAAAGAATCTACATACTGAGGCTCTACCTCAAGCATGAGGCCGCTGATTACAGGCTGCCCTCCCATCAGTTCCTGCGCCTGTTCCAGGGTGACGAAGGTGAAAGCGCCGAGAGGCTGCTTCACGAATCCGGCAACCTTAATCTGTTGCGAGGCAGAAGGAGAGTAGAGGGTAATAACATCGCCAACTTCTACATCAAGGGTGTCTCTTAAGGCTCCGCTAAGCAGTATTCCTTCGCCGCTGATGCCTACCCGGTCTCCGCCGATGGAATACAACCCGTACAGCTCAGCCTCAGGGGAAAGACCTATCGCCATCGTGGTATAGTCCTTGTCTTCGTGTTCCAGCCTCACAGGCACTTGCAGCACCGGCTCAACCTTCGTGAAATCTCCGCCACCCTGCACCTCGCCGACTAAAGTCGCGGGCTGCGATTCGGCGAACGCAACCTGGGCATCGTATCTTTGAATCTGGGTGAACTGGAAGCTCATGAATGAGTTCATGGACTCCATAATAATGAGTGATACCAGAATAAGGGCGATGCCAAAGGCGACGCCCATGATGGTATAAAGGCTGCGGCGTCGGTTGCGGAAGATGTTGCGCAGGGGAATCTTCCACAGATGAGACAGTCGAGACAGGAAAGGCAAGAGTCGTTCTATAAGCAGCTTTCTGCCTGCAGCGGGGGCTGGAGTGCGCATGGCTTCAGCAGGATGGAGACGAGAAGCAGCGTAAGCCGGCACAATACCGGCAGCCACGCAGGGGACGATTCCCAGAAGAAGTCCTTCGAACATTACCAGCCACTCCATCTCTATCTTGCTGAAAGGAAGCCCCAGGGCAGTGGTATAGATGCCGGTCACAACGCGAGAAAGCAGATATCCCGCCATGGTGCCAGCAACAGCGCCGGCAACTCCAATGATAAGGGCGAAGCTAAGATAATGAATAAGGACCTCTTTACGGGAATAGCCCATTGCCCGCATCAAACCAATCTGCGACCTCTGATTGAGGACGATTCGGGCCAGCAGGATATATGTGACCAGCGCCCCAACGATGAGGAACAGAAGTGGATAGACCTGCGCCATATTTCCCATCTCCTGAATGTCTATACTGAGGGCAGCATTGCTGGGTTGCTGCTCCGCGGGGACCACCTCCATTATTCCGTACGGCGCAAGTATAGCTTCGGCTTCTTCGATTATAGCGGCCCTGTCCGCTCCTTCATCAACGATAACGCAAAACTCGTTGATAACAGAGTTACCCGTGAGTGAGGCCATCGTGTCCTGAGAAATAAAAATAACCCCGAAGCTTTCGGGTGAGACCAGCAGTTCCTGACGGCTCTTGGCAGGCCAGATATACTCGGGGCTGGTGACTATTCCTGCGACCTTAAATGCAACCTCCTGATTAGCCACGGTCAGCAATACAGTGTCTTCAGGATTCAACTCGTGGTACTCGGCGAAGCTCCGCTCTACCAGCAGGACATTGCTTTCATCGCCCTGGAAGTAGTAGCCTTGTTCTACCTTAACATCGTTGACTTCTGGGCGAAAGTCGGAGGGCAGAGTTATCGCACGTACCAGCACTCTCTTCTTTTCAGCTCCGGGAAGGGTGATGGG
>DATKWL010000246.1:0-8957 GCA_035529555.1 Dehalococcoidia bacterium
AATCAAATTGCGCTAATTGTCCAATATTTGAACAGTCATGCAGGGTGTGTTATAATTTTTATACAGATGGCTAATTTGGGGATCAACCAGACGCAGTCATTACAGATGCAGCAGGGGCTGAGACAGGTTATCAGGATGCAACAGGCTACCCTGCAACAGATGTCAGAGGACGAATTTCACCAGCTTATCATTGAGATTGAGCGAAACCCTTTGTTTCATAGACTATACCGAAAAGAAAAGCTAATTCACTACCAGAGATTCCCCCAAACCAGTATTTCCTCCACCTTTTACCAGCTTAAAGAAGAGACAGTGGCGGACCCAGGTTCTCTCGATATTGAATCACTTCTCCTGAAGAAGGAGCATCTCGTGCACCAGATTCAGAAACTGGGGATGGAGAGATTCAAGAGGTATTTTCTGTTTCCTGACTCAGGGATGACCCTGGATGAAATCGCCAGGGAGTGTGATTTGGATGTTTTACAGGTTCAGGAGATAAACAGCCTTATCGATGAGTATTCTATCATGAGCGAGTTCTATCACCCCTCCAAATTCAGCTCGGACGTGATTCATTACTCCAAGGTCGCTTCATTAGTCAGGGAGGGGGAAGGTTTCGTCATCAGCTATTTTTCCCCTTTCTTTGCCAGAGGTCGCTATTTAATTAATTATGAAAGATTTGAAGAACTCAATAAGAGTGGTGCTTTTGGCAGGGACGAGGCAAGAGAAACAACGCAATTGTTCAGAAAGCTGGAGCTAATTAATAGCCGTAAGGACACACTAAATCAGATTCTGCAGGGCATTGTTGACAGGCAGACACTGTATTTCCAGACCAGCGATTCAAGGTCTTTGCTGCCGGTTAGCCAGAAAGAGCTGGCAAAAAAGATTGGGTTGGCTCCGAGCTCGGTGAGCCGGGCTATCACAGGCAAGAGCATAGATACTCCATGGGGGGAGGAGGTCCCTCTAAAGAACTTCTTTCCCCGGCCGAAAAGGTTCAGAAAGGAGCTCCTCGGACAGCTTCTTGAAGGTGATCACGAGCTCTCTTCTGATGAGATGATTCGGAGCAGACTCTGGGAGAAGTTTGGAGTGGCAATCTCCCGCCGCTCGGTGGCAAACCTGAGGAAGGAACTCAAAATTCCGGCAACCGGGAGAGTAACATCAGGAGGGAGAAAGACGAGATGAGCATCGTTTGTACCATACGCGAAAGATGCGTTGGATGCTATGCCTGTGTCCGAAATTGTCCGGCCAAGGCAATCAGGATAAGAGAGGGATTGGCTGAGATAGTAAAGGAACAATGTATTGACTGTGGCTACTGCGTCAATGCCTGTGTCACCAGAGCAAAGCAGGTAGAGAGTCACGTGGGATTAGTTTGGCAAATGTTGTCACAACACTCTGACGTGATTGCTGTACTTTCTTCCTCTTTTCCCGCCCTTTTAAAAGGTTGCCATTCGGGACAGCTTGTAGCCGCGATAAAGAAGCTCGGATTCAGTGAAGTTATGGAGGATGCCTTCGGCGCTGAGCTTGTTGGCTTAGAATATGCCCGTTTTCTAAGTAGGTATAGAGAGCGCCCCGTTATTTCGTCTAACTGTCCGGCGGTAGTGAATTATATAGAAAAGTATCACCCCTCGCTACTCTGTAAAGTGGCACCAATTGTTTCGCCCACGGTTGCCATGGGTAGGGCCATTAAGTGGCGCTACAATCCGCAGGCCAAAGTAGTCTTCATCGGTCCCTGCGTTGCCAAGAAAGTGGAGATCGCGGATAAATCAGTGGCAGGTGTGGTGGATGCTGTCCTGACCTTTCCCGAACTGCAGGAAATGTTGACCGCTAGAGGGATTATCCCAAGTCATCAGGAAGAAGAGCAGTTCTCCGGCCCTAAGCCCAATCTCGGTCGCCTTTTCGCCATATCAGGGGGCTTACTCAAGGTGATGGGGCTTTTCGATGATATTGTACTAAACGATGTAATGAGTGTGCATGGCAGGGCCTATGTCGTCAGAATCCTGGGCGAATTTGCCATGGGTCAGATTACGCCGAGATTCGCTAACTTGTATTTTTGTCACGGCTGTATCGCTAGCCCCTTTATTGAGAATGAACTGAGCGGATTTAGACGTAAGGAACTTATCGCCGAATACACCAGAGATAATGCAGACGCAGCACAAACTGAAAAGGATATCGAGCGTTATGCTGATATCGATCTGAGCCGCCAGTTCACCGCTCAACCCGTTATCTTCTCTATGCCAAGTGAAGAGGACGTACAGAGGGTGTTAACCAAGCTTGGAGGGACAGATTGTGGCGCCTGCGGCTACAACTCCTGTCGGACACTAGCCATTTTTATCTGCGAGGGCATGGCTGAGATTGAAATGTGCTGGCCCTATGTGCTCGGTCAATTGAAGACTACCCAGAATGAACTGATCCAGGCAGAAAAGCTGACCTCGCTGGGTCAGTTGGCGGCCTCAATTGCTCATGAGGTAAATAATCCCTTATCTGGAGTGCTGGTATATACTCAATTGCTCTCAAAAAAGATATCTAGTGATAAGTTCTCCAAAGAGACCTCGCTCAACTACCTGTCAAAAATGGAATCAGAGCTTACCCGCAGCACAAGGCTGATCCGAGGCCTCCTCGACTTTGCCCGTCAATCACCCCCAAGCCTCAGGTCAATAAGTATTAACGATATCGTTGACAAGGCTTTAGAGCTTGCCAGTAACTCGGCTGAGCTGCAAAATATCGAGGTGATCAAGGAATTTGGCCCTTCCTTGCCCAACATCATGGCCGATTTTGACCAGCTTCAACAGGTTTGCACCAACCTTATTCTGAATGCTGTTCAAGCAATGCCTCAGGGAGGCAAACTTAGTCTGCGCACCTCGACTTTGGATAGTTTTGTCAAGATAGAGGTGCAGGATACGGGCTGCGGCATATCCGAGGCGAATATGCGTAAGCTATTTACCCCGTTTTTCACCACTAAGGTAAAAGGAAAAGGAGTAGGCTTAGGCCTGGCTGTGGCTCATGGGATAATCCAGCGCCATCATGGAAGAATTGAAGTACAGAGTAAGGAGGGTGCAGGGACTACCTTAACGATTTACCTGCCAATCTACCATGAAAAGCAGTAAGCCGACCAAGATTCTTGTGGTTGATGACGAAGCCATCGTTCGGGAGTCGCTTAAAGACTGGCTGAGCGATGCCGGATATCCAGTGCTAACTGCAGAGGATGCGCCTCAAGCTCTGGGCATTATCGAGAAAGAGACACCAAGCATTGCCATTGTAGATCTGGTAATGCCCGGTATGGATGGAATTGAGCTTCTGAAGAAAGCGAAGGGAATATTGCCTAGTATTGAGGTAATCATTATTACCGCCTATGCCAGTATCCCCACGGCCATTGAGGCTATGAAACAGGGTGCCTATGACTATGTGGAGAAGCCTTTTTCACCGGAAAGAGTGGAACTGCTGATTAAGAAACTGGTGGAGCACAGGAGATTAGTTGAGGAAAACATCTCTCTGCACGAGAAATTGGACCAGCGCTATCGTTTTGAGAACATCATAACCAAAAGCCCCAAGATGCAGAAGGTAATTGAGCTGACTAAGATAGTTGCCAAGAGTAATGCTACGGTATTAATTACCGGTGAGAGTGGCACGGGAAAGGAGCTTGTAGCCCGAGCCATACACTCGCAGAGCTATCGCAAAGACAAGCCCTTTGTTCCCGTCAGTTGTGCCGCTCTGCCCGAAAGTCTCCTCGAAAGCGAGCTATTCGGACATGAGAAGGGTGCCTTTACCGGTGCTCATGCCCTGAGAAAGGGCAAAATTGAGTTTGCCGACCGCGGCACCCTCTTTCTAGATGAGATAGGTGAGATGAGTGGCAATATCCAGGTTCACCTGCTCAGAGTGCTGGAGGAGAGGGAATTCACCAGGGTCGGCGGCAATGAGTTGATTAAGGTTGATGTGAGGGTTGTCTCGGCAACTAACAGGGATATGAAGGAGGCAGTAGCCAGCGGGCAGTTCCGCGAAGACCTTTATTACCGCCTTAATGTGGTTACCATTGATTTGCCCCCGCTAAGAGAAAGAAAAGAGGATGTTCCTCTTTTAGCCAACCATTTCTTGAAAAAATCTACTGCGGAAAATCAAAAGGACATAAGTGGCTTTTCGCCAGAAGTTACTGATTTTCTTTTAAAATACCAGTGGCCGGGTAATGTTCGTGAGCTGGAGAATACTGTTGAAAGAGCGGTTATTCTGGCACAAAATTCAAAAATACAGCTTACTGACGTACTTCAAAAGGACTCCCCACTGATTGGACCAGCCTCTTCGGGCAGAACTCTTGAGGAACTGGAGAGAAATCATATCATGAATATCCTTAACGAGACCGGTGGAAACTACGGCAAAGCTGCCAGAATTCTTGGAATTTCCCGGGCCACGATTTACAACAAAGCAAAAGCATATGGCCTGTTTGTCAAAAAAATGGACAGAAACTGACTGATTATTTTACAGTTACCTATCTTTTAATCCTCCCGCCTTAAGCCTCCCCCAAGGCCATCCTTGAAAAAAAGGATGGCTTTTTATTTTGGCAAGAAAATTGCACATAAAGATGTTAGAGACAATTCAAGTAGAAAAATGAAGGAGGAAGAAATGGAAATAGCGCAGAAAGCGAAACCAATTCTGGTGGTAGAGGACGAATCCATCATGAGGGAGTCTCTCCGGGATTGGCTGGCTGAGGCTGGTTACCATGTTGAGACCGCCGAAGAGAGTGAGAAAGCGCTCAAGGCAATTGCTGAGCGCGATTTTGGTCTTCTCATCCTTGACCTTAGATTGCCCGGGACTGGCGGGATTGATTTACTGCGGCAGGCTAGAGCCAAACGGCCACAGCTTAAGGGAATTATCATTACTGCCTATCCCTCGGTGCAGACGGCTGTAGAGGCGATGAAGGAAGGTGCGATTGATTACCTGCCTAAGCCGTTTGACCTCAACCGGCTAGAGGAATCCATCCGGAGCACCCTGGGACCGGTACAGGTGGAGATAAGGCCAAAGATAGCCACTGAAAAGGCTGTGACTAAACCGAGTGTCGCTGCAGTTAGAGTTCCAAAGATTGCCCCTGAAGTACCCAAGGAAATACCGGACCAACTAAGAAATATTGATGACAAGTCAGCCCTGATACAAATGCTCCTGGCAATACAAAGCGAAAACCGCTGGCTATCAAACGATGCTCTTGTCTGGGTCAGCCTGAAGCTCGGTATCCCTTTGACTCAAATCTATCATATTGCCACTTTCTACAAAGCATTTAGCCTGAAACCCCAGGGGCGCCACTCGGTGTCTGTCTGTATGGGTACTGCCTGTCACGTGCGCGGTGCCACTGGTCTACTGAATAAAACTACGGATACGCTGAAGATCAAGCCCGGAGAAACATCAAGAGACCTGCAGTTCACCTTGAACACAGTAAACTGCCTTGGTTGCTGCGCTCTCGGACCAGTTATGATGGTTGACGGCAAGTATCACAGCAATCCCTCAGCAGGCAAGGTGAAAGAGATATTTGAGACATCTAAGTAGGAAAGGAGGAAATTATGGCAAATCTTGTAGCTACTGATTTAGAAACAAGGATGAGGCTCAGTGCACCCAGCGACCTGGTTGAGCTAAGGAAAGACATATTATCCAGGCGTGACCCAACTAAGCTGTGCGTCACCATCTGCTCAGGAACAGGGTGCCATGCCTACGGGAGTGAAGAAGTATATGAATCTTTCGTCAGCGAGATTCAGAAGAAGGGCCTTCAAAAGAAGGTGGGCATACGGCGCACCGGTTGCCATGGCTTCTGCGAGAGAGGCACGGTAGTGGTTGTTTTCCCAGAGGAGATATGTTACCTCCACGTCAAGCCGGATGACATCCCTGAAATTGTCGCCACGACCCTGACCGAAAGGAAAGTAGTCGAACGCCTGCTGTATGAGGATCAAGATGGACAGAAAATCGTTCAGGAGGGGGATATACCTTTCTATAAGCATCAGAGTCGGATTGTCTTTGGCAATAACAGATTTATTGACCCAAAGAACATGGAAGACTATATAGCCCTTGGTGGTTACAGCGCCTTGGCTAAGGCCCTTTCTGAAATGACACCGGAGTTGGTTCTTGATGAAGTCAAAAAGGCTAACCTGAGGGGCAGGGGTGGCGGTGGTTTCCCGGCGGGTGTGAAGTGGGAGACCACCCGCAATGCGCCCGGGGAGATCAAGTACGTCATTGTCAATGCTGACGAGGGTGACCCCGGGGCTTACATGGACAGAAGTTTATTGGAAGGTAACCCCCATAGCGTTCTAGAAGGGCTTATTATAGGGGCTTATGCCATCGGTTCTCACGAAGGCTTTATTTACGTACGGCAAGAGTATCCCCTGGCAGTCGAAAATATCACGATAGCTCTGGAGCAGGCAAGAAAATACGGCCTGCTGGGAAAGAATATCCTTGGCTCCGGCTTCGATTTCGATGTCAGGATACACAGAGGTGCCGGTGCATTCGTATCCGGAGAATCGAGCGCCCTTATGACCGCCATCGAAGGGAGGGTAGGAGAGCCGCGTCCCAAGTACATCCGCACCGCCGTAAGCGGTATCTGGGAGAGGCCGAGCAATCTGAACAACGTGGAGACGTGGGCCACCGTACCTTTGATAATCAATAAAGGGGCAGACTGGTTTACCGGCATCGGCACCAAAGGCAGCAAAGGTACCAAGATTTTCTCCCTCGTGGGCAAGGTGAACAACACAGGTCTGGTCGAAGTGCCCATGGGGATGCCCCTCAGAGATATCATTTACAAAATAGGTGGCGGCATTCGTCAGGGCAAGAAATTCAAAGCAGTGCAGACCGGAGGTCCCTCAGGTGGAGTCATTCCTGAGAGATTGCTTGATACTCCGGTAGATTTTGACGAGCTCAGCAAAATGGGTTCCATGATGGGTTCAGGCGGCATGATTGTAATGGACGACACCACTTGCATGGTTGACATCGCTCGGTATTTCCTCAACTTTCTATCCGATGAATCCTGTGGTAAGTGTGTCCCCTGCCGTGAAGGAATACACAAGATGCTTAAGATTCTGAATAGAATTTGCGCTGGGGAAGGCAGAAAAGGAGATATAGAACTGTTAGAAGAGATAGCAGTGGTTGTTCAGACATCTGCCCTATGTGCTCTGGGGACAACTGCACCCAATCCGGTTCTGAGTACTATCAGGTACTTTCGTGATGAGTATGAAGCCCATATCCATGAAAAACACTGCCCGGCTGGGGTGTGTAAGGCACTGATATCTTACTACATCCAGCCAGACAAGTGTAAAGGCTGCATGATCTGTCTCAGGAATTGTCCTGTTGGTGCTATTAGCGGCGGTAAGCGCGAGGTCCACTTCATTCAACAGAATAAGTGCACCAAGTGCGGCAATTGTTTTGAGGTTTGCCCATCGAAATTTGCTGCGGTAACCAAGGCCACCGCTGTTCAGCTAGCTCAAGCCGTTGGGAATAGAGATTAGCCAACAGAGGTGAGTAAAAATGAAAGGGGGAAAGAACATGAAACCGATTCTGCTGGTAGAAGACGAAGCCGTGATGAGGGAGTCCATTAAGGATTGGCTGACCGACATCGGCTATGAGGTGGAGACCGCCGAGGATGGTGAGCAAGCGTTGAAAACTTTTGGGGAGCAGGAAATTGGATTTGTCATCCTTGACCTCAGGCTGCCGGGGAAAGATGGACTTGAAGTATTGCGGGAGGCCAAGGCCAAGCATCCCCAACTCAAAGGAGTCATCATCACCGCCTATCCTTCTGTAGAAACCGCAGTGGAGGCAATAAAGCACGGTGCGGTTGACTACTTGCCCAAGCCTTTTGACCTCAACCGGCTGGAGGAAATAATTCGAGAGACACTGGGCCCTGTGCAGATTGAAATAAAGCCTAGCCGAGAAGTGTCCGGTGAAGAAGTGACCCTGACCATAGATGGCATCGAGGTCAAGGCCAGGCAAGGGATGACTGTTCTTCAGGCAGCGCAGAGTGTTGGCATTGATATTCCCACTCTCTGTTACCATGAGAAGCTAACCCCGGTCGGTGCCTGTCGATTGTGCACGGTGGAGATAGTCAAAGGACAACGTTCACAATTGGTAACCTCCTGCGTTTATCCAGTTGAAGCTGGGCTTGTGGTAAGAACAGAATCCGAGCCGGTAATCAATGTCCGCAAGATGCTCTTGGCCATGATGTGGTCACGGGCTCCAGGCGTGCAGGCAATAAGGGATTTGTGCATAAGGTATGGCGTAGACAGGAACAAGTTCGAGGTCGAACCAACCTATTGCATACTTTGTGGGCTGTGTGTACGCTACTGCTCGGAGGTGAAAAAGAAGAATTTCATCGGTTTTGTTGGCCGGGGGACAGAACGGCAGGTGATGTTCCTGCCCGGGGCAGATTTCAAAGAGTGTTCTAAGTGCGGTGAGTGCTACGGGATTTGTCCCACTGGCCTGATGCCATCGAACTATGGGTTAGCACAATTGCCGATTGGCACTGCCAGGGAATGCTGTGTTAGTGCATGATTGGCTACGGCACACCGTCTGGAATTGGGCTTGGTTGTTAACATGAGTCAAAGAGGCTATGGATGTGAGTCCACAGCCTCTTTGACGCTTTTAAGACAATCACCGCACACTTCGTCAGATTTTCTAGCGCTTCTCCAAAAGCAAGCCTTTACGGAGATATCTAATACGGGTATGAAATAGTTGTATAATGGGTCAGGGGTCGTAACTGGGTTATGAATTTTCAAGATAGATGGCTCCGAATATTGGTACGCATTTCCTGGGCATTCCTTCTGTTACCAAGTGCCTTCGTATGGGTATGCTCACAGATTCGAGCAAGGCGTCTGAGAGTAAAAATTGCCCGATTTCGTGACGAGTTTCTGACCAAAGCTGAAGCAATAGACACACAATTCAATCATCACGATACAGTGGTAAATGGCATCAAGTGGCACTATGTTGACAAAGGTCCACATGACGGAAAA
>DATKWL010000247.1:0-3448 GCA_035529555.1 Dehalococcoidia bacterium
GATAAGCTATGGCAATGCGCTGATGATGGACGCCACCGATTTCCTGGAATACCTCGCCACAGACCCGGAAACCAGCATTATCTGTATGTATCTCGAAGGCATCAAAGATGGCCGGAGATTTATGGAGCTCGTAAGGCGAATCAACCCCAAAAAGCCCTTAGTAATCTGGAAAGGCGGCCTTACAGAATCCGGCGCCAGGGCTGCTGCTTCACACACCGGCTCCCTGGGAGGTGCCCGACAGGTCTGGGATGCCTTCTTCAAGCAGACCGGAGCTATCCAGGTCGGCTCGATTGAGGAAATGGGAGAGGTCGCCATGACCCTTCTGCTTCTCAAGCCGTCTCCGGGCAAGCGGGTGGCGGTCTTCGCTGCTGGTGGTGGCAGCAGCGTGGCTACAGGGGATATATGTGCAGAGGAAGGACTTGAGGTGCCCGCTTTCTCCGAACAGACACGCAAAGGATTGCTCGAGTTTATAACGCTAGTCAATCAGGGAGTGGCCAACCCCATAGACGTACCCAGTGTGGTAATGGATTTCCCCAAACTTCGGCGCACGCATGAGGTGCTTGCTGCAGACCCTATGATAGACATCATCATTTTGCATCTGGGTGCTGAGTTCTTTCTGGGGCCAATGCTCGGCGTCATAGAAGAGCTGCAAAAACATATCGACAGTTCCCCATCCCTAAAATCACATGCCAAGCCGGTGGTGGTTGCCCTATCGGAGGAGGGTCAAGTTAAAGATACGGATAGTTATGCTCAGCAACTGAGAAAGTTAGGAATTCCAGCATATAATTCCTTGCGCAGAGCCTGCCGCGCTATCAATCTTGTTGCGAACTATCACGAATTCGCCAGAGCCAGCGCTTAATTTGAAATACAGTGAAATCTTGAATTTGGCTCACACTCGACGAAACAAACAGGCTCTGCATTTGAAACCAGTCAGTCCTCAATCTATTTGCGTAGATTGTAATACTCGACATTGCAAGTGCTGATGGGCCTGTCCTTGAACGGGCAATTTCTACAAAAACTGAACCTTTCAGGGTTATCCCTTATGGTTTTGCGGACTTCGACCGCTCTCTTGCCCCACCAGACATCCGCGAATGATAAACCATCGGCAAGGCTGCCGATAGGCTGCTGAGCATTGCAGTCCTGGTCACAGGCAACTACAGTGCCATCGGAGAACACACCAGGAAATACGAAGGCTTTCTCACAGATGAAGTCGGTGCGTCTAACGCGCTTGCCATCCTGGTAACTGTAGGCTCTTAATGTCTCGTTATCGGGAATTAAAGGGTGATGTATGTCTTCAGGGGCATCGATGATGGATAGTGTTCGGATTGATAACTCGTCGAACTGGTTAGCCTTAGCGAACTCTGGCAATTGTGGCAATTCGTGTTCATTATGCTTCATAACTATATAGCGCAAATGCAGTATAGGCAGGACAGCACCCTTCTGTCGCCTTTTCACCGCAAGGCTTCGTACGCCTTCTAACGCCTTCCCAACCTTTGCGCCAACTCGAAACCTGGAATGGGTCTCATCAGTGATACCGTCCAACGCCACTATCAGGTAGGTCGGTGGATAATCAATCAATGCCTGCTGAACTTTCTCATCGTTAAGATTCTGCCCGTTAGTTGACATCAATGTAGTTATTCCCCGGTTTTGAGCGATGCGCAAGATATCAGACAACCGTGGATGCAGCAGCGATTCGCCCCACCCCCACAGGCTCGCAGTTAAAAGATAAGGGCCGATTTCATTCATCAAACGTTCGAAGAGTGCTGGCTCCATGGCTGTCGGCTTACGCTCAAGTCGTCCTGTACCTGTCGGACATACCCTGCACTTTAGATTACAGTAGCTCGCCAATTCTATGTGTATGTGAATAGGCCAGCCCCAGGGATGCAGTCGGCGATACAGGAGATTGCCGCCTGTCCTCAGCAAATTCAAACGCTTCCTAAGTGGCATATTCATCGCATGAACAGGCATGAGGTCATAGGTAAAATCATATCTCCCACGAAAAACGATGTTCGGGGATATTATGGGTGCTTTTATCAGGTAATTCACGCGGTCATGGAATTTCATTTTGCCACCCGCTCAATTCATTTCCTGATGCGGTGAAATTCACATCTGCCTACCTTCTCGGCGGAATCCCCCGCACCGGCCGCATAGCCCAGCATATGGCCCACCCCCTCCACTAATAGCCCCGAAATCATGATGGGCAATAAGCTAAGAATAAAGCCTGTGGATTGTCCTCTACAGACACGACTCTGCACGCGCCACAGGCGTACCCATGGAATCAAAGGAGAAGCCGCTGTGAACAGCAAGCGCCGCGGCCATGACCATGAGTATGCCCAGGTGGAAGCGAACTGACGCCCTGTATAATACCGCGCTGGAATCCAGGCAGACCATGTATCGAAGTTGAGATGTGAAGTACGGGTTCCAGATTCGAGGTAAAGCGCATATCCCTTGGCCTGCAAATGGCGGTGCAGAACACTTTCAGCTTCCATAAGTGTCTCCAGTTCATCGCCGAATTCCAGCAATATATCCCGTTTGTAGCTGCTGTTATGCCCGGGCAGGTGACGAATTGGTCCCGACGATACGGGAGAAGTCCATTCGCCGTATGCCTGGTAGAAATCAGCCCAGCTAATCATACTATCTGGATTGCCGTTACACATACTGGGGCCAACTACAGCGTAGGGGCGCTGGTGAGCAGCTATAAATAACTCGGCCCATTTCTCATCAGGATGCGAGTGGTCCTCCGTGAGAGCAACAATCGGGGCGCGAGCTTTTCGTATTCCTGCCGTAAAACCCTGAGCAATTGAGGTAACTTTATCCACTTCGACGATTTGCCAGCTATGAAAGCATTTTAAATCAGATTCATCGAGGCCGATTTGCTGGTTCGCGGGCTTGACTATAACAATTTCTATTTGCCGGGCGGCGGTCTGTGCTTGCAGGTACTTCATGGTATTTCGCACAGTGTCATATACGTCAGGGATGACAACTATAGCAGAAAGAGCGGGGTTCGCTGCATTTTTACTCTGTTTGGATTGACTATCACTCATCAAAGCCCTCTCATTTCGTATAGCATCATGTATTAACAAGGAGAAAGCATATATAAATTACACAACCCGCTGAGCAATAGTCAATAAGAGAAATAAAAGATTGCTCACGGGATTGAGAGTTGCTAGAATAGCTGCAATAATAACATCTTCGCAGAACAAAACCAATGATTTTACCCATATCTTTAAGCTCGTTATCGTTGAGGCAACTTCAGTGAATGTCGTTATAGGCACACCTATTCATCGCCAGGGTGCCTATGTTCTGGAAAAGTTTCTAGCTAATCAACAGCAGATTCAGCAAACTTACCCCTCGTCGGAACTGCTTTTCGGAACCAATCAGCATGATTTCATCAGAGAATTGGAGAGCCTTCTCATCTCCTGGAAGCTCAAAGGGAAAGTCATATCCT
>DATKWL010000248.1:0-5981 GCA_035529555.1 Dehalococcoidia bacterium
AGTAAATCGATATCCCTTTCCCAGAAGGGTAACTTCTCCCCCAGCAACGCTTGTATACCCCCGTCAGCCGGGCCGCCGTCAACCAGCACATTCTGCCCCGACGGCGTCTCAATGAAGATTGCTTCTCCCTGTCCCACATCGAAAAAGAAAATATGGAGGCGGCTATCGTGAGTATTGATGGCAGCAATCCAGACCAGCGCAGCCAGAATAAGCAGCGTAAACACGATTAATCTGGTCGGTATCTTACCTGCAAGCTTAGGCATTGCTGAGATACGCGCCTTTGCCTCTCTCCACAAGGCCGGCAATTTCGACCAGTTGGCGGCCAGCCACAACGCTACACCCAAAAGTGCATAATACCCCCAGACCAGAGTCGACCCCACAGTCACATCCACTGAAGCGAAGGGTATTTCCGAGAAGAACTCGACAACCTCTATCATATAGCTGATGAATAGCCAGGCGACCCAGCCCAGAACATAAGCCAACGATGAGGCAAACAAGCCGATAACTGCAACCAGCGCAGAGGTCACCATAATAGCCGGCATTACCCATAGCGCAAAGAGATTAGCGAAGAGAGTGACCAGAGAGATTTGATTAAAGTAGAAGGCTATGATAGGCAAGGTGGTTAGAGTGGCGCCCAGCGTTACGGCAAAGCTGTCTATTAGTAGCGTTACCCAAGTTCTTCTCTCATCGCTTATTTTGAGCACCTTTCTGCCCAGGTTTTGAAAATGGGGTGTCAGCAATATCAACCCTGCCACGGCCCCGAAGCTCAACTGGAACGATACATTCTGAGTAATATAGGGATGAACTCCTATCATGATTGCAGCAGCGAAGAGCAGGGCAGGCATAGCGCTGCGCGGCCTGCCGATGAAATCGGCAAAGAGCCAGATGCTGCACATGATAGCAGCGCGCAGCACAGGGGCCTCCAAACCGGTGAGCACAGCATATCCCCATATAGCACCCACAGCGAGCCAGAAATAAATTGAACGTTTCCTGCCGAACAGCCAGACTCCGATGCCGAGTATAATCCCGCCAATAATGCCAACGTTCAGCCCTGAGATGGCGATGATATGAGTTGTGCCGGTACGAAAGAAAGCTTCGTCCAGATCATCGGGAATAGTGCTGCGCTTGCCCAGAAGAATTGCCTGCGCCAGTGAGCTCTGTGGCTCGTGCAGGGCATTGTCCAGAGATTGAGACAGTTTGATCCTTACGCTGTATATCCATTCCATTGGCTTGAACCCATGTCCACTGGCAACAAGCTCCATCTTTTCGGGATATCGAATAATGGAATGTATGCCCTGTTGGGCAAGGTATTCCCGCCAATCGAATCCCTCCAGCTCAGGCGGGGTCTCCATCTCACCTGCGATTCCCAGCACATCTCCATAGCGATAGGGTGAATATGGAAACGTATAGACCAGAATACCTCCTGAGACCTCTTCCCAAGTTTCGCCTGTTTTTATCTCCCTAGCATTGAGGCGCAGAATCAACAACCCTCCCTTGATTACAGGGTCATTAGCTACCATCCCTTTTAACTGCACCACGCCACTATTGTTGTAGGGCTGAACAGTATTTTCAGCAGCGGAGTATGATGATGCCTGCATGCGTAGAATGCCGCCGAGCAGAACGACAAGGCAGAGGCTCAGCAAGAGAACCTGGCTGCGTCGTAGAGGAAAAGCAAGCAGCGCGAATACAACAATGGCAGGGATAACGACCCATAAGTAGCCAGCCCAGGCACCCAGACAAACTCCGGCAATCCAGGACACACTCAGAAAGATGAGTTTCATCGGCTATATCTCAAAGGGAATCCGTAAAGGGGTTAACGGACAGTTATCTTATCTTTTATCTGCTCAAATAGTTTGGGCCCGATGCCCTCGACGCTCATCAGTTCGTCAATTTCCCGGAAATGACCGTTCGAAGTGCGGTAATCGATGATTCTCTGGGCGAGTGTTTCCCCAATGCCAGGCAGCGCTTCAAGCAACCACGACTCAGCGGTGTTGATGTTAATCTTCTGGGGAACTTCGCCAACCCTGTAGACATGTATATGCTCGCCGTCCCTCACCGTAGCAGCGAGATTCACCGAAGTGCGGGCAGCATCAGGGGAAAAACCTCCCGCAGCTTCAATAGCTTCAGCAATAATTGCGCCTTCTTCTAGTTCATAAACGCCCTGGCTAATCACCCCGCCATCGACATAGACCAAGATCTCGCTTGAGGGCAGCGAGATAATTATTTCTCCTGAACTGGACAGCATGGTCTGACGATATAGTAACAGTCCACCTCCAGCGAGGATAAGCGCCACCAGTATTAGTATTATGAGTGTACGGTATCTCTCAAGCCAATTCATCGCCATCTCGATTTTATGCCATCAATTAGTCTGTCTTTGACTCGCTAGCAGACTTATCAATTAACACTACTACGACTGTCTCCGAGGATATTTATACTAACATAAGAAATTTAAAGTGCAATATGGTAATATTGCTTTTGCATTTTTTCTTTGAACTGGAGGCAGGTCATTTTCAGGAAACTTGGCGATGATAGAAGCCTGACACAGGTATCTACAAGGATACCGTGGCTTCTCCTGGGAATTCTGGCGCTGGCTGCATTTCTCAGATTTTTCCACCTGGGTAGCGAAAGCCTCTGGCTAGATGAAGCCCTCAGTGCCGACAGAATCACGGGAGACCTGGTGACCATAGCACAGACAACTGCCTTTGAAGATGTCCACCCGCCGCTTTACTATTTCCTGTTACATTTATGGACGTTGCTTTTCGGGCAAAGTGAGGTAGCTTTGCGCTCGCTGTCCGCCTGTCTGGGAGTCGCTTCCGTATTCACGTTATACAAATTGGGATGTGAACTCTTCAACCGCAAAATAGGTCTCATAGCAAGCCTTCTTATGACAATATCCACGTTCGCCATCTCCTACTCCCAAGAGACACGACATTACAGCCTGCTGCTTTTTCTCACACTGGTATCATTCTATTTCTTTATAAAAATATTAAAGGCGGAAAAGGTAAGCAAAGCGAATCTCTTTTTCTATATACTGACAAGCATCCTGCTTGCCTACACCCACATCTTCGGTATTTTCATCATATTGGCTCAGGTTTTTTATCTGATTTTGTTCCGGCGTAGGTTTTCTAAAGCATGGTTAAAACTCTGGGCTGCACAGGTAATCACGTTGTTGTTTTTCTTACCCTGGATGGTTGTTCTCATTACCAGCACATTACAAGATTCAGCCCAAACGCTAAATTGGATACCAGAACTATCCTTCACACATGTAGCGCGTTCTATCGCGTCGCTTATGGGCGCAGGTTATCTACCTCTAGCTGTGGGAATATTTTTCGTGCTGGTCTCTCTTTTCCTGTATTTGGCAGGGGTGATTCATATCCCGCAAGGACAGCAACAGGGTAAGTCGGACTTGCGACTGCAAAACATAAAGCTGAAAGGACTGTTAGCCTCAATTAGAGAGCCCCGAACAGCCATGCTCCTGGTATGGTTCTTTTTCCCAATTACCATTACTCTCATTCTCTCCCTCACTGTCAGGCCACTATTTGTGAGCAGATATCTAATCGGTGTAATACCGGTTTTTTCTCTCCTTGCTGCGCAGGGCATTAGTAACATCGGTTCAATCGTAAACGTACGTGCTATCCGAGCTAATATTACAGCTTTAACATTAATAGGCTTAATCGTTCTTATTACGCTACCCGGTCTTTATGACTATTATTCACAGCCTCAAAAAGACCAGTGGAGAGAAGCCACAAAACTCATTCAAGAGTTAGAAGAACCAGGGGACGCCATTGTTTTCAACAAACCCTATTTTCATTACCCCTTTGACTACTATTACAAAGGCAGTCAGGAAATAACAATCATGCCTCGAGAGGTCATAGAAATCGAGGAGCCAATCGTTAGCGTAGAGAGGCTGTGGCTGGTTACCGGAAGTTCTGAATCAACAAAGGACGAACCCTTAAAGCAAGCCTTGGTTGAGCAGTATGGAAGTAGTTCGCTAATACTGGAAGAGGATTTCTATGGCGTTACGGTCTATTTATTCGACCTGAACGCTGGGGAGAATAAATCCGAGTAATAGCGTTAGCTTTTGGGGGGAGGATTTGTCGGGGCTACAATGGCGTGGACAAAGCCACATACATATAACACTTTTCTGTTGCTGTTAACTCCCTTAAAGTAGGTATCTTTCAGATATTCTCCGGTGACCTCATTAACCTGATGGAATCCTCTTTGAGAAAGAAATTCGCCCACAGTCCCCTCGGGGATACCGAAGGTAAAACGCTCATCTGTGAGAGGTGCATCGAGTCGCTCGTAAACCCTTCTCACCTTCTCTATTTGCTCTATACCTTCCATTTTCATAGTTTCGTCCAGGAATGACTTGAAAATATAGTCAAAAATGATTGAGCTGTCCTGCCGTGAATTCCTGGCAACGAAGTCCAATGTCTTATCCACGGCCTCTGCACTCAAGTACATGGTCACGCCTTCCCAGATGAAGAAGGTCTTGAGGTTTTTATCGTATCCTTTTTCAAATAGCTTGTCCTCAAGGTTATCCTTGTTGAAATCGATGGGTATGTAGACGACGTGAGGCGATAAGGAGCCGTGAATCTTCTTTACTTTGTCTATTTTCACCTTTTGAGTTGCGGGATGGTCTAATTCGAAGACTTTTACTCTGTTTTTCAATTTGTCAAAACGATAAGCCCTGGAATCATAGCCTGCCCCGAGTATTACCAATTGCTCCAGGCCATCGTTGATGCATGACTTCAGACAATCGTCTATATACCTGACACGGCCTGTTATGTCTCCGGCCAGACCGGGGACAATTCGTTCCACTATCCAGAGCGCAATTGGCCTGATAGGCCAATACTTGAGAAACCTGAATTTGATGCTTAGAAAGTCCTCGGCAAAAGGGTCGTAACAGACCCGCTCCTGCTCGGTTTTTTTTGCTTCCGCAGCTCTTAGCGCAGCGACTCCTTCCGCTGTAATACTTGGTCTTCCCTTTTTCATCTAAATAGAAAATTCTTTCTTATATAAAAAAAACCGCAATTATATTGCGACTTCAACGTTATCATATAACAAGACTAAAGATCAATCTGCCTGTAAGAAGATTTCCAGAGAATAACTTTCCCTCGTGTTGTGACCCATTCGAGGCCGTATAACGGAGGCATCACTCGTCTTTGAATCCGATGTCGAGGTGCGAGCCATCGCAGAAGGGCTTGTTCTTAGAGGCGCCACAGCGGCATAGTGTGTAGTGTTCTTTGCACCAGGGTTGCGCGCCAAAATCGTCCTTGAGCTCGATTCCCCCGACCACTTTCAGAGGACCGTTTTTAGAAACCGTTATTTCAGGCTTTCGGCCATAGTCCTGACAGTGTTCCCCGCCCAGCTTATAACTCAATGCGCCCGAGGGACATTTCTTGATGGTAGCGATAACCTCATCGACGCTGGCAGCATCAGGGTCCTCATTCTCAAAAACTTTGGGCAGATTAACCACACACGACCTGTCACGGCAGCACACATCGGTGTTGTCGACTATGGTGATGCCCTTACCCACATATTCGTGCATCTCGCCGGGGACTCTGTTGGGGTCTTTATCGCCGACGAATCCGATTTTGACATGGGAGCCATCGCAGTAGGGTTTATTCTTCGAAGCGCCGCAGCGGCAAAGTGGGGTATTTACCCCCACTGGCAAGTCTTCGTTTTTCCAGTTCTTCAGCTGCTTCAGACCTGTTACCACATACGGTCCTTTCCTTATGACCCTAATCTGCGGTTTCTTATTTGACTCTTTGCCGGACATTTGCGCCCCCTTCTCTATAATCAGACAAAATATAGCTTGCAGAATTTAGACATTACCCCAAGCAATCATTGAAAGACAATGAGAGGAGCAGGTGAAGCTAACATAGACAACAAAGCAGATGAAAGCGCACTTAGATAAGTTCTCATTTTCGAGTATTAAGCCTTATTTCGTCCAGGACAAGGTAGATTGCACCCATGAA
>DATKWL010000249.1:0-3381 GCA_035529555.1 Dehalococcoidia bacterium
AGGCATGCAGGCTGCGGTGGAAATGACGGTAGCCTATTCCAAGGAAAGAGTGCAGTATGATAGGCCCATCGGAGCTTTCCAGGCGCTTCAACATATCATGGCTGACATGTGGACTGCCATGCAGACCAGTCGCTATATCGTCTATCAGGCGGCGTGGCTTGAATCTGAGGGTCTTCCCTCTGAAAAAGAGGTCGCTATGGCTAAGGCGTATGTGAATGAAAAGTACAAGTGGCTCACCGAAAAGGGGGTGTTGATGCACGGCGCTATCGGCACCAGCAGGGAACATGACATCCCGCTCTATTTCAGAAGAGCCAAGGCTGCTGACATCCGCTACGGCGGCACTGATTACTGGAGGGAGATAGTAGCTACCAAGATAGGCCTGGTTTCATAGAAAATAGCTTTACGGAATAGCGAAGTAAACTTTAAGCAATCAGCCAGCCCCACGGGGCTGGCTGATTCGTTTCCAGTGATTCACGAGATATAAGGATGAGGTGGGCGCAGCCCGGACTGGCATTAGAAGACCAAATGAGATATTATCAAAGACCAGTATTCAGCTTTCAGCACTCAGCAATCAGTTAATAGCTGAATGTTTCCGGCTCAATGCGAGCGATACGGAGTTGATATTCATGCTCAGCAATCGAGAACTAGCCAGGTATGAAAAACAAATACTGATTCCTGATTGGGGTAAATCAGGACAGAGGAAACTCAAAAAAGCCAAAGTGCTTGTCGCTGGAGCCGGAGGGCTTGGCTCTGCCATCCTGACTTATCTCGCTGTTGCCGGTGTAGGGAATATAAGAATTGTGGATAGCGATAAGGTAGAACTCGGTAACCTGAACCGCCAAGTTCTGCATACGGATAAAGATATAGGGAGATACAAAGTTGATTCGGCTAAGGAGAAGCTTGAGTTATTGAATCCAGATATAAAAGTGGAGGCTATAAAAGCGAAAATAACTCGGGACAACATCTTTAAGCTGGTGAAAGATTGCTCTTTAATTGATGCTTTAGATAATCTGCCCACGAGATTGTTACTGAACAGGGCCGCTATAAAAGCAAGATTGCCTCTTTTTCATGGTGCAGTTTACGGTTTTGAAGGCAGAGCAACCACTATAATCCCGGGCAAGACGTCGTGCTTGAGGTGCCTGTACCAGGACGTCCTGCCAGGCAAGATTCCCGTTGTAGGAGTCACCCCCGCAGTCATCGGCTGCATTCAGGCTACAGAGGTCATCAAGTATATCTTAGGTACCGGTAAATTGCTTGAGGATAGACTATTAGTTTACGATGGTCTAAGTATGAAATTCAGCGAGGTCAAGCTGAAAAGGAACCCCAATTGTGGGGATTGCGGGAACAGCATTCGTTCTGTCAGCGGGGATTAACATGACTGTGAAGGTCAAGGTATCGTCACTGCTGCGAAAGCATACCAACTGGCAGGAGTTCGTGGAGGTTGAGGGAAATACCCCGCTGGAGAGTCTCCATGCCCTCGAGAAGCAATTCCCCGCAGTCAAGCGGTTATTATACGATAAGCAGGGCAAACTACGTCCTCAGTTCTGGTTCTTCGTCAACGGACAGAAGATTAACGCCAGTGAACTGACCAACCCTCTAAGAGATGGAGACGAACTCATGATTCTCCTTGCTATCAGCGGCGGTTAGCACCTATTACAGAATATTCTTAAATGAAATACACTTTATATAAAAACTCTCTCGAGAAGCACGCATTGGTTTTAAAGTATTAGCAAGATAAACTCTTGAGTTTCACACTAGTGCACAAATAATCCAAAGGTGACGGCGTGGACCGTCATGGATAAGGCTTTGATTAGTGTGCTGTGGGTCTATGAAGTTATGGCGATGGTTCTCGACTACTGACATCGGAGACAAAGGTGAAGTCAACGACGTATCAGCGGTTCAGCGAAGCGACCAAGATGCTGTTTAACCCGGTGCTGCAGGATTGGAAGGGCAAGGGGGGTAAGATACTGGGGTACTTCTGCTCCACCGTTCCCGAGGAGGTAATCACTGCCGCCGGGATCGCTCCGTTCCGGATGAGGGCAACCGGCAGTACAAGCACTGAGGAGTCGGATGCATACTACAGCAGCATAAACTGCAGCTTTCCGCGTCATTGCTTCAATCTGGCACTTATTGGCGAGTTTAAGTTTCTTGACGGAATTATTTGCGTTAACTCCTGTGACCATGTACGTCGTATATACGACAACTGGAAACGATTCGTTCCCGGCACGCCGTTTGTTGAAGTGATGAGCCTTCCTCGGAAGACAGAAGCTGCGCAGGTGGCCTGGTACCGCGATGAAATCAATCTTCTCAGAGGGGAACTTGAGAAGCACTTTGGCGTTAAGATTAGCGACGAAAAATTACGGAAGGCGATCAAGCTTCACAACGAGACACGGCGTCTGCAAAAGAGGCTCTATGAGCTCAGAAAGCAGGAGAAACCGCCTATTACGGGTGCCGAGACCCTCGCCGTGATGGTGGCAGGAACCGCTATGCCAAAAGAGCCCTACAACAGTATGCTTCGTGAGCTACTGAATGAGTTAAGTGGGGCTGAGGGTTCTGGTGGCCATAGGGCGCGAATAATGCTCGTGGGAGGCATTCTCGATGACCCCGAGTATGTCAAGGTTATCGAAGACCAAGGCGGACTTGTCGTCACCGATTCTCTCTGCTTCGGCACAAGAAACATGTGGGTTGAGGTTAACGAGAGCCTCAATGACCCCGCCGAAGCATTGGCGAGATGGTATGTAGCAGAACGTCCCTCGTGCCCTCGGTTTTACGGCGAGCACGATAACCGTGCCAAGTATGTCATCGACATGTGTCGCGAGTTCAAATGTGATGGTGTCATCGGGGAGAGGTTGATGTTCTGTGACTCCTGGCTCGTTGAGCATTATATGCTGGGTCAGGACCTCAAAGCCGCGGGCATTCCGATGTTAAAGCTGGATAGGGAATACAATACAAGTGGTATAGGGCAATTGAGAACCCGAGTCCAAGCTTTCATAGAAACGATGGGGAGGTAGGCAATGGCGTTGATAGACAAGCACCCCGAGATGGCACGCTACATCTCGGATCGAGCGAGGAGCAATTGGGAGGTCAGTCGAGGGCGTCAAAATATTTGAAGGCACGGAAGCGCGAGAGGCGCTGTGCTTTCCAGAAAGGAGATGCAAGATGAAGAAGGAATTGAAAGACTACAGCGGTCCCTACAAGCATGACTTGAAATGGGAGGATTTTTCTAAGGAGTTTCTGGTAAAATTGATGAAGTCATGGCAGGGTGCCTATCTTGGCATTCAGGGGGCCTGGATCCAGGTCGTCTCGGAGAAATATGGCTCTGAAGCTGCTGACAGTTGCGCACTGGCGGCTCTTCTTCTGCAGGCCGACAGAATGATTCCC
>DATKWL010000250.1:0-2682 GCA_035529555.1 Dehalococcoidia bacterium
GAAGGTGTCAGAACTCAAAGTTCCCACCCTGCTGGTCTGGAACCGACGCGATCCCTACTACTCTGTGAATCATGCCTTCAGGGCAAAGAAACTGATACCGGATGCGCGCCTGGAGGTTCTTCCCGGCTATGGCCACGCCCCTCATGTGAAAAACAGGGAGCACTTCAACAACCTTCTGCTGGACTTCCTCAACCACGACCAGCGATAAATCCCCCTCACACAGAATAAGCCCCCTCAGTTGACAATTAACGCTCAGCTCTCTAATATTGCTTCTTAGCGAAAAGGAATAAATGTGCCACTTGGCTAAGATATTCTAAGTATGAGAACCCTGCTGATAAACCCCCCATATCCCTTCTCGGAAATACCCATCCTGCCGATGGGTATTTCCTATATCGCCGCTATACTGGAACAAAATGACCACGAGATACAGGTACTTGACCTTTTGGTATCCAGATATTCTAAAGAAAAAATTAAGGGCAAAATCGAAGAATATCAGCCCGACATCGTCGGCGTGACATCGGTCACACTTAACTACCCCACCGCCTCTGAGATTCTCAAGTACTGCAAGTCCGTGAATAAGGACATCCTGACAGTCATCGGCGGTCCCCATGTCACCTTTGCGGCTGTAGAGACACTCACCGAGGCTCCCTGGATAGACATCGTGGTCAGAGGCGAAGGCGAGATGACCATGCTGGACATCGTGAACGGTAAAAAACTCGCCGATATTGACGGGATCGCCTACAGAGACCATGATATAAAGCTGACCAAAGAGCGTTGTCTGATCGAAAATCTCGACGACCTTCCCTTTGCCGCGAAACATCTCTTCCCCCTGTCGCGATATCTTGCCCTCGATGTGCATGCCAGCATCCTCACCGGCAGGGGTTGCCCCTTCAACTGTATCTTCTGCGTCGGCTCCAAGATGGGGGGCAGAAGGGTCAGGTACCGCAACTCGAAGCTCATCGTTGACGAATTGGAGCAAGCTATGACCTCAGGCTTCAAAGAAATTAACTTCGAGGACGACCACCTCACCCTCAACCATAAGCACCTCAATGCCCTCTGCGACGAGATAATCGCCAGGAAGCTAAAGTTCAACTGGAGCGCCTTCTCCAGGGTGGATACTGTCAATCCGGAAATACTCCACAAAATGAAGCAGGCGGGATGCACCTGGCTCCTTTACGGTGTGGAGAGCGGTAATCAGGAGATTCTGGATATTATCAAGAAGAAAATCACCCTGGAGAAAGTAAAGAAAGCCGTCGGAATGGCCAAAGAGGCTGGAATAGGCATCCTGGCGTCTTTCATCATCGGACTGCCTGGCGAGACAGCGGAAACTCTGAAACAGAGCATGCAGTTCGCCCAGGGGCTTGGTACATCCTTTGGATTCAATGTGCTGTCACCCTTCCCGGGGACCGAGGTACGCGAGAAAGCTGAGGCATACGGAATCCAGATACTGACGAGCGACTGGTCAAAGTACGACTGCAACAGGCCGGTAACGCGTACTAAAGACGCGAGCCCGGAACAGATAAATTCTTTCCTCCATGAGTACTTCGAAGCACTCAATAGATACCTCGCAGCGCTTGAGAAAGAACGCAGAGCATCTACAGGGGAATCGGGCGAGGTAAAGAAACGCAGCCCACTAGCAGCAGCTATTTTGAAGGGCGATATAATAGAGAGCGTGAGACCCCTGAAGCGCCAGGGCAACCCCGTAGAGAATCTGGTCAGGAAAATCGCAGAACTCGTGCCCTATTCACAACAACAGATAAATGAAGACATCACCAAATGGGTCAAACAAGGACTTCTGAAATACACCGTAAAAGACGGCCATCTGGTCTGGCACTGGAGCTAGTCCCGAGTTTTTTAGTTAACAGAATAAAGTCAATAAACGGATGCAGGGGCGAGGTAACCTCGCCCCTGTTTTATTACTGAAGAAATTGCGGCGCATTCAACGTCCCGGCAAACACCTGCCACGCCAGCAGCGATTTAGCGGTCAGGCTGAGAACCATATACCCGTACTCCCCGAATACGTATGATTTCCACCAGCCTTTTCGGGTATATTGCAGCCACATGTTCAGAGGAAACAGCGCATAGAGGAATATCAGAGAAGCAATGATGGCATAAACAAACGTCGGCGGACCGGGTGTGGCACTGGCGAAGTAAAGAACAATGCCTATCCAGGGAATAACCCCCACGACGCTACCGAAAATAAACGAAGTCCAGTCGGTTTTAGTTGTTGACTGGTTGTGCAGCTCCATCATCAGACCGAACAGGTTCATCGCTCCGGTAAGGCCAAATAGTGCTATCAGGCTTACCATCTCTGTCATACCGCAGAGCGAAGCTATCACCACAATCATCACTGAAGCGCTGAACGAATACTCATACCAGCGCACATAGTTAATGCGCCTGCCCAACTTCCTGATATACCAGGGAAATACTCCGGGCAACGATACCAGCATGTGGCAAAACGCTGATATGAATAGAAAGGTTGCCAGCAAAATTCGCGGCTCGTAGCTGTATTCGGCACCCCCGCCTATGTATGTCGTGGTCACCGATGCGCTGAATCCCGAGCCCAAGAGCAAGATGACGATACCCTGCGCAAAGTGAAGAAGGCTGAGGAATATATTGGTCCGCCTCAACCTCCGCTCCTGCGCAGGAGTTACCGGCTGGGCGCTTGCTGCCATGCTGCTA
>DATKWL010000251.1:0-5952 GCA_035529555.1 Dehalococcoidia bacterium
AGTTACTCTCGATGACTTGAGTCAGCGGGGCGGCACTTTTATCCAGATGGACCACTCAGTGGTTCATAGCTCCTCCAGTCACGAAGGGCTGGAGGTGATGAGCATAACCGAGGCTCTCAAGGCTTATGGCTGGCTCGAGGACTACTGGTGGCGTGCCGTTAGTGTCGACGCCGATAAATTCACCGCTCATGCCGAGCTAAATCTAGATAATGGTTATTTTATCAGGTCGCTTCCGGGTGTTAAGGCTGTCTATCCGGTTCAAGCGTGCCTGTATCTTGCGCATCGGAATGTGGCGCAGAAGGTGCATAACATCGTTATTGCCGAGGAGAACTCAGAGCTGCACATCATCACAGGTTGTGCTACCAGCCCTATGAGTGCTTCGGGGTTACACATCGGCATATCGGAGTTCTACATTAAGAAGGGGGCGAAGCTGACCTTCACCATGATTCACAACTGGGCTCCTGAAATAGCCGTCCGACCTCGCAGCGGCGCCATAATAGAAGAAAACGGGGTTTTCATTAGTAATTATGTCAGCATGAAGCCAGTGCGCACGCTCCAGATGTATCCGGTTGCACGATGCGTGGGCGAGAATGCTATTGTCAGGTTCAACAGCGTTCTAGTAGCTCCTCCTGGCTGCACTCTGGATACAGGCTCCAGGGTTCTTCTGGAGGCAAAACGCTCTCGGGCTGAGATAATTGCGCGAACTGTAACAACCGGTGGTACTATTATCTCCAGAGGATATATAGCTGGCAGCGCTCCCGATGTTAAGGGACATCTGGAATGTCGCGGCTTGATACTCTCTGAAAAAGGCGTCATTCACGCAATTCCCGAGCTCAAGGGCGAATTAGCTGGCGTTGACCTCTCCCATGAAGCGGCGGTGGGCAAGATTGCTGAGGAGGAGGTCGAGTATCTGATGTCGCGCGGCCTGACACGAGATGAAGCTACGGCTACCATAGTCAGGGGCTTCTTGCATGTAAATATCGAAGGACTGCCGCCTCAACTCGCTGCCGAATTAAAGCAGGCAGTGGAGACGAGCGGGAAGGAACTTCTATAATTGGAAAGGAAAAGTAGATGGATTTGAGAGCTCTGTATCCCATAAGCTATGGTTTATATGTTGTTGGCTCCAGAAAGGGCGATAAAATCAATGCGCAAATTGCTAACACCGTAATTCAGGTTTGCTCTGAACCACCGACCATTTCTGTATGTATCAATAAAGGAAACCTGACCCATGAGTACATCAAATCCAGCAAGGTGTTTACTGTTTCTGTTCTTGCGCAGGACACTCCACTGAATTTTATCGGCAATTTCGGCTTCAAGTCAGGCAGGGATGTAAATAAGTTCGAAAATGTGAAGTATAAGATAGGTGAGACTAAAGCCGCTGTAGTATTGGAGCATGCTTTATCTATTATGGAGGCCAAGGTTGTCAACGAGGCGGATGCAGGGACTCATACTATCTTTGTAGGTGAGCTTGTTTCAGCGGAGGTGCTCAAAGAGGGCGAGCCGATGACCTATGCCTATTATCGGCAGGTCAAACGGGGCACTACGCCAAAGACAGCACCATCTTATATCGAACAGAAAAATGAGAAGGAGGTAGATACGAAATTGGCTAAGTATAAATGCAGCGTTTGCGGCTATATTTATGATCCCAGCAAAGGTGACCCTGACAATGGCATCAAACCAGGTACGCCGTTCGAAAAACTGCCAGACGATTGGACATGCCCGGTTTGCGGCGCAAGCAAAATTGAGTTTGAAAAACTATAATATAGGCAACCTTTCTTGAAAGTTGATATAATCCTAAGAAAACAAACAATGGTTGTTAAGAGTACATGGCTGTTCAAGTAGAGCACATAAAATCAATCCCCTATTTTGCCGGCTTGAGTTCGGCTGAGCTTGAGTCGATAAAATCGCTTGTCTTCGAGGTCGAGGCAGAGAGGGGGAAATTATTGCTACTTGAAGGCGAGCCATCCGAGTCCCTTTATTTTGTCGTTTCCGGCGCAGTCAAGGTATTCAAGACCTCGGCAGACGGTAAGGAGCAAATCCTACAGATAATGCGCCCCGGAGAGGCTTTCAATGAGGTGCCGGTCTTCGATGGTGGTTTGAATCTTGCCACTGCTCAAGCCATGGGGCCGGTTGTTATATACGGTATAAAGAAAGAGAATCTTGAAACTATACTGCGTAATCACTCAAAGGTAGCTCTGAATGCAATCCGCGTTTTGTCGCAGAAGTTGAGACATGTGGTTTCTCTGGTTGAAGACCTGTCTTTCAGGCATGTTAACGCTCGGGTAGCCAAGATACTGCTGGAATATGCCAGCGATGGTTCGGGCGACAGGCAGAGGTTAACTCAGCAAGAAATGGCAGCTATGGCAGGTACTGCCCGGGAGATGATAGGGAGGTCTCTCAAAGACCTGATGGATGAAGGGATTATAAGATTGGAGCGGCACCGTATAGTCATCGCCGATAAAGAAGCCCTTAAGAAGATGGCGGGGATGGTGGCATGAGACAAAAGTCACAGACGAATAAACGCTTGGCTTCATAATATTAGTTAGATGGAGTACAACAAAATGAGAATGGCCGAAGCACCTATTGTATGCCCTGTAATATATCAGGATAAATGTAATGGGTGTGGGTTATGTGTAAGTGTATGTAATTGTAATTCATTGATATTGATACAGAATGTCATAGTATATATTGAAGCATCTCAATGCGGCTGGTGTACCCAGTGTGAAGCTGTCTGCCCTACCGGTGCCATCTGCTGCCCCTTTGAGATAGTATTCGAAGGCAACTAGCACCCCAGAAATAATCCTCTTTTGGTTTAGCCCTATATTCAGCCCTGACTTCATCTGATATTACGCTCCCTGTGAGACAAAAGTCGCATACAGTAGTCCTATTATACTCTAGAATAATTTTGATGAAGTGGTGGAGAGTGCGATGGGACGCAAACCTAAAGTTATACATGAGAAACAAATACCTCGGGGCAAACTTGAATGTACCCATTACTGGGTAATCGAGGCGCCTCAGGGGCCTATTAGTATTGGCAGGTGCAAGTATTGCGGTACAGTAAGCGAGTTTAATAACTATGTGCCATTCCCGTCGTGGGAAAATAGGGCCTCAAGGTATAATAATCATAAAGACATGCCTGACATTGAATCTGAGGAAGATGTCGAACCTTAGTAATATGGTTACGGCAAATCGTTATAGTCCCCTTACTCCCAAATAGCTTAGGTTCATCATCTGGCCTGCCCGGGTTTTAAATCCACTTCTACCCTTCTTCCTTTCCCTCGTATTATGCGGCTTAATATGCCTTTCGAAGCCGGTTTTCCCTCTTCCCGAAGCGAGTTTCACACCAATGGCGGAATAAACCCATTATCCCCTACGTGCTGATGATATTTGGTGTGGTACAATGGAAAGGCTTGTTATGGCTTTTGTCGATTTTGCATGTTAGAGAAGAAGCAAAATTCGTGAAATCGAACATACCCATTACTTGCACCCTTGTGAATTTTTTGATTAGGCAATAGGAAAGGAGCCGTCCGGGATGGCAATCAAGTCGGCGATCACTGAGGAAATGAAGAAATCCATCGGCACCAAACTGTTTCAAGATTTCGCCGCGGATGAGGTGTCGATGTGGGCTATCAGAAGGTTCATAGAGGCTACGACCGATGAAAACCCACTTTGGCGGGATGAGAAATATGCAAAAAATACACGTTGGGGAGGTATTATTGCTCCGCCTGCCTTCCTGCACGTATTTGACCCCGCGAACCGTGCGTTCAGGCAATTCCCTGACTTATCTCACATGGCTACCACATTGCCATTTGAGCCGCCTTTTCCTCGCACCTTTCAGGCATTCTATGAGTTCCAGTTCTTTGCCCCTTTGAGGCCTGGAGATAGCGTAATAAGCACAAGCAAAATAGGGGATATCTATGAGAGGGAAGGCAAATCGGGCAGGATGGTGTTTATACGAATGGATAATGAACACTATAATCAAAAGAGAGAACTGGTGGGAATCACCAGTGAGGCCATGGTCTCCCTCGAAGGCTCGTCCTCTTCAGTACGGAGTGCCGAACCCAGTGCAACTCCACCGGAGGAGTTGAAACCGCTACTCACGGCCAAGAAGCAAGTATGCTTCGAGGATGTCGAGGTCGGCACCCCTTTACCTAAGTTGGAGAAGAGCATCTCCCTGGTAACTATTCTCAAATGGGGGGCAGCCGTTAATGACTACGGGCCACATCATTACGACCAGCAATTCGCTAACCAGATGCTCGGGCTACCCAATGTCATCGCGCATGGTCCGCATAATACTGCTTTTCTGGCTCAGCTCGTCACGAACTGGATAGGGGGCGAGGGCTTTTTAAATAGGCACTATACTGAATTGAGAGGCAATGTATTCCCCGGGGACACGCTCACTTTCCAGGGCAAGGTAACCAGGAAATACCAGGAGTCCGGAGATAATATTGTAGAGTGTGAGAGTTGGGCCGAAAACCAGAACGGGCGCAGGGTGGCGCTGGGTAAGTCTACTTTCACGCTGCCACTCAGAAAGCAAGTTAAATAGACGACGCGCTTTAAATCATTATGTAGAGTAATAGGAAAGGAGCTGAATGTTCAAGACCAGGCTGACGGAGTTATTAGGGGTTAAATATCCTATAGTCGGTGGGGCAATGGCTTATTTAAGTGGAGGGAAGCTGGCTGCAGCGGTTTCCAACGCTGGCGGTTTCGGGCTTATCTCATCGGTTACTTTCTCGCGCGAAGAATTGCAAAATGAAATTCGCATCTGCCGCAAGCTCACCAAAAAGCCCTTCGGGGTTAATATAGCTCTCATACATCGCGACCCGCGAAAAATAGAGCAGGATATGGATGTAGTCATCGAGGAGGGGGTCAGGGTCATCGAGACAGCCGCCCTCAATCCGGAACACTACGTAGAGCGTCTCAAGAAAAAAGGCGTGACAGTGCTTCACAAATGCGCCACCGTAAGACATGCTAAGTCGGCAGAGCGAATCGGAGTTGATGCCGTTACTCTGGTAGGTTATGACGCCGCAGGTCACACAGGTCTTGACGACCTGCCCCTCTCAATTATGATTCCCATGGCGGTGGATGCTCTAAAGATTCCGATAATAGCTGCAGGAGGCGTTGGTGACGGAAGAGGCTTTGTGGCGGCTTTAGCTCTGGGCGCTAGCGGTGTCCAGATAGGAACACGACTCATGGCATCAAAAGAGTGTCCTGCCTGCGACAAATTCAAGGATTGGTTAGTTCAGACTGAGGCAACTGACACTGTCCATGTAGAGCGCTCCATGAACAGGGCTTACCGGGTGCGTAGAAATCTGGCAACGCAAAAGGTGCTTGAGTTGGAAAAACAGGGCTGTAATATCTTCGATATACTGCCTTATATCGGAGGCGAGGCTTTACAGAAGGTTATTTTCGAAGGCGATGTCGATGCGGGTGTTGTCGCCTGCGGTCCGGTGGCTGGATTAATAGAGGATGTGCCCAGCGTTAAAGTAATTATCAATCGCATCGTAAAACAAGGTGAAAAGATAGCAAGGCAACTTAACGCCAGCTAAGGATCGAGTTCAACAGATAGAAGTCGGAGGCCAGAGTATGTCCGCGCAAGCGCTTTTCGGGTTGAAGGTAGTTGAGTACGGTAATTTCATCTCTGCACCTTATTGTACGAAACTGATGGCTGACATGGGTGCCGAAGTAATAAAGATTGAAGAACCGGGCAGAGGAGATGAGTCAAGAGATTACGGACCTTTCCCCGATGATATCCCGCATCCCGAAAGGAGCGGGCTGTATCTTTATTTGAATACCAATAAACTCGGAGTGACCCTGAATGTAAGAACGAGAACAGGGAGAGAAATCTTTGGAGAATTACTCAAAAATGCAGATGTCATCGTTGAGAACAATCTGCCATCGCTTGCTGATGAGCTAGGGCTGAGTTACTCCAGAATAAAAGAGATAAATCCG
>DATKWL010000252.1:0-5316 GCA_035529555.1 Dehalococcoidia bacterium
CATATGCTGCATCATGGAGGCGAACATGCCGAGCGAAATGAAGCTAATTCTCAGGGAAACAACCACCGGCCGCGAAGCGACTCCCTGGCTAGACCCGCAAAGAGAAAAGTTTAGCAAGGTGGCCAGAGAATGTCATGAAGCCTTCAAAGACAGCAAGCTAAAAGGCGCTGCCAAAGTCATGGCCATGAACCGATTTATGTCTCAGCGTCTTCGGGAGCCGGAACAACCATGAAGCCGATATTTACCAGCACGACCTTCGGATGATAGGTGAACCTGGCCAGCGTGACGTCGCCGTTAGCGTTCAGCTTGGAGGTATCGATAATCACCCCGATGAACTGCCACTCGCCATCGGGAGATTGATGATACTCCTTGCAGCGGAAGGTGAAGTCGCTGCCCCCTCTTTCCTTCCTGGTAAACACCACTATCTCGTGGCAAAGCACTTTTAAGTATGCCTCCGGGATAGTCACCTCCCCCGGCTTGCCCTCCCACTCCTTTTGCTTACTCAGGTCTAACTTATCGTTCATGAAACCCTCCTCGCTGTCCAATCTTGGATCAGCTTCCTTTTTACTTGAAGCTCTTACGGTGTGGCACAACTCCAATCTTTGGCATACTCCATAGACTCCTTGTTTCTGGCCTTTCGCCTCAGTGTCCACCTTGTGCGCAATTAGTTTAGCAGCCATCTCCTTTTTATCACCGCTGGCACCCAGTCCGTTCTCCAGACATATTTGCCTAAGTTCCTGTTGGCTGTGTTCCCCATCCATCTCAATAATCCTGCTCAACAGCTCACCATGGATGCCATCCTGGAACAAATGGCCCACCTTGCGATTCAGACGATCCTCGACTGATTCCTCCTCTTCCTCAAGCCTTGAACCCCTTTGCCTTGCCGGCTGCCGCGGCTTCTCCTCTCCAGAGACCTGTCGCAAAAGTTCCCTCAATTCTGTAGCATCGTTCCCCGCAGCCTCTGCCTCTTCTATCAGCTCAATTAGCTCTTTTTTGCTAAGCCTGGCCATAGCTGGCATTTTAACTCACCTCCTCATCTCATTATACTCCGGACCGTGCTATACTTAATGAGGGTTATAAATCAGCATAAGCCAATATAAACTATAAAGAAGGATTTATCAAGGCGTACCCCGAAAAGCCTTGTTTTAGTGTCGCATTTCAGTCTCCAATCCCGATGTATATAGTGGAAGCATCAATTACACTATAAAGGAGGATTTTTCAAATGCAGAAGTGGCAAAAACAGGTAGAAGGGATACTCAGGAAGAAATTCCCGGATGATGACTTGTCAGTATTGGTAAAAGAGGCTACAACGATCCTTGAAACGGAAGTAAACCCCCCTTCCGGGGAGCTGGGCGAAGTAATCGGTGAGCTAATGAGAGAGGCAAGTAAGGGACTCCGCCCCCTGGCAGCAGTTTACCTTGGATTTCAATTAGGCGTAGCGTGGGAAAGGTATAATGCTAGATAAAGTAGAGATATTAACCCGACTCGATGATGCACTAAGGCGAAAAAAGAGTGCCCGCGGCGCCTACCTCTGGGCAGTTACCGACTTCCTCGGGACCTCCCCAAAAAGCCTGAACGAAGAAGCGGTTCTCTCTTACATCGACAAGAGAGAAAAGGCCGGCGATAAACCTGGGACCCTAAAGTCAAGATTCTATGCCCTCAAATACCTCTTCAAGCTGTATGGGGTAGAATGGACGTTGGCTGAAAACGAAGTCTTTTCAACCCGGGAGCGCCGTCAGAGATTTCCCCAGCCCTGGTTCAGGAAAGAGGAAGTAATTGACATCATCACCAGGGCAAGGAAAGCCTGCAATCCTCAGGAACTCACCATGCTTGCTATCTCAACAACCTATGGCTGCCGCCGGAGCGAGCTGGCTGACATCAGGGAGGAGGACCTGGACTTTGAGGCAAAGACTATTACCATCTACGCCCGTAAAGGAGGCAGAGTCGCCACCCAACTCTTGCCTGATGAGATTATCCCTTACCTGACAAGCTACGACTTCCCTAAACTCAGTGCCCTGCGTATATCACTAATGCTGAACAAGATACTGGAGAAGACTATCGGGCCGAAAGAGGGCTACGGATGGCACTCTTTTCGCCGGTCAGTCGCGACCGAGCTGAGGAACGCAGGGGTTAGTGACGGGGATATCTACAGTTTCATGAGGTGGTCCACCGGCAGCATCCTGGGAACATACATTCAGACTGAGCCAAGGCAGAATAGAGAGAAGATATTCCCCAAGCACCCATTTATTCAATTCTGGAGGTGAAGATGCCAGATAATCAAGATATTGACAAGCTGAGAGTAAAATGTCCTTGCTGTGGCTACCTTGTTTATGCAAAGCAGATTTTAGAGCAGGAGGAGCCGTTTGAGGTTGAGCTAAAACAAATGAACTTTGTGGGGTCATCACGTTTAAGTGCTGAGGACCGCCTGCACCGAGCGGAGATAGGGCGCAGGACCAGGGGAGCCGGCAAAGGCAAGATAGAGTACCAGACTGTGGAGAGTGAACTTTTAGCTGATATTAGAACCAGGTTTAAGAAAATCTGCCGGAAGTTTTTGAAGGAGTAGCGTGTAATTACACGCTGAAAGAAAGGAGAGAGGGTATGTTAAGCAAGGCAGAGTTCGAGAAGATGGTCAGCCAAATACCGGGTGTTAAGGACGATGGGCAGGGCAATTGGCTCGGCATAAGACTCCTAACGCCATTGGAACGGAAAGAGCGCGAGGACAATGCCGAGAAGATACGGCAGGTTATATGTATAGCATGTGGAGCAGACGAGAGAACTTGTGGGTCAGCTGGTCTGTTAATGAAGAATCGCATTCATAAAGCAATCGCAGCGATGATTCCATGCGGCACTGTAATCCGCGGTTAGCGTGTAATTGCTGTTATACGTGAAGGAGGTTAGAGCATGCGTAATTTCATGAGTGGGAAGAGGCGGACCGACGAATATTGGGAGGCGGTTAAAAGTCTGGAGAAAGTCCTTAAGAATGACGGACTTGATGCAGCCATGCGAGCTTCAGCCGAAGCTTTGGCAGAACCTATACAGACCGGTATTCTCTCACAGGGCTACAAAGAATCTTCGACAGCCTGTATCAATCGACTTATAAAGGGTGGTGGAGGATGTTCCCATGACCGACCTGATGTAGATTGGGAGAGGTGCCCTCATCAACCACCCTTCAGAGACCATGTCTCACTATTATTGAAAGATGGTAAACCAGTTGCCTACGTGATGCACATGTATGATGACTTACCTTGGGAGAGGATAAAAGAACTGACGGAGTTCTGTGTCAAGTATAACCTCAAATTCTCTATAAAAGCCGCCTCTTGGCATTTCCCTAATAGAACTATTTGTGTCTGGATTGAAAGGGCTGGCTCATCTACTCCTGAGCCTTTTGTTAATATCAGTCGTAAGTGATTGCGTATAAGAGAGGTTAAACGCAGAAAGGAGAAAGACGTGGCCAAAAAAGCGAAGTACGACAAGTGCCGGATTATGTGGTTTATCCGGATTAAAGACCAGACGCCCCTGCGTGAGTTAAAATGCACCCGCTGAGGTGGGCCGGTAATAGTGATAAGGTCACCTTGCTACTATCCGATAATGCTAGTCCTTGAGACTGCGGAGAGATGGGCAAAACGAAAGTAGCACCTACTGGCTGGTAGAGGCGATGTCTTTCAAGATGTTGCCTCTTTTTTTATCTCAATCTTATATCAATTTTAGCCTCAAAAAAAATTTATCTCAAAAAATCTTGACAATTTATAACCGATACCTTATTCTGATTATATAAGCCTATCCATATACGGAAACAGTATTCTTATTAAGTATTTTACGAGCCTGATAACTGGCATTTTTTAATTATATTGAAAGGAATTATTGAAGCCAAAATTATCAATCCTGAATAGGATTGTCAGCCTGGCAAACTGGAGCACCTTAATAACTGAATAGAGCACAAAGCCTTGACCTGAACGCTTGACCCTGAGAGGGGGGGATATGAGTTCAAGCGTTATCAATCGTAACAGAAGCCACCAGAACGCATTACAGGGGCATTGTAGCCGGTGTCATAGAGTATGGACACTTACCGAACCGCAAGGCGTTTGCCAGTGGTGCGGGAAGCCTGCCACCTGCCAGACCGCCATGAAGCCATCTCGTAAGACCAGTTCACGGAGAGGCCAAAGACAAGCACCAGCCCACAGTAACGACTATGACCAGCTTCCTGAGCCTTACCTTACCTATTATACGGTAGCCTCACGGTTTGCCCACAAGGCTATGGTAGACGACCAAGAGGACTTGCTACACGATATAATAGTAGCCCTTGCCGATGTAGCTAGGCATAAGACCCTTACCGAGCCAATCATATATAGGATAGCTTCACTTACCCTTGCCGACTACTGGAGAGCACACTACAAGCTCACCAACGGCGTTAACTGTGGAAACTGTAGCAAGGCGCAACGGCGGGAATGTCAAAAGCATTGGCTATATGGAAAGTGTCCGAAAGCAATCACGATAGAGCACCTGTCAAAGCCTCTTACTGATAGTGAGGGGGGCATAACCGAGCTTGGGGAACTGATAGCCGATGATACGGCAATTGACCTTGACCGATGGCTAGACGCTAAGGCATACCTACTCGGTTTTGAGTCTAGGCTGATAAGCATAGCCGAGAAGTTGCGGGATGGAGTCACACTCGGTAAAACAGAAGCTAGATACCTAGAACGGCATCGGAAAAAAGAGCAAAAAGCCTTGTTTTAGTGTCGCATTTCAGGCTCCAATCCCGATGTATATAGTGGAAGCACCGTTTAGGCTAGAGTATCTCAGCTAGACGGATAGCTTACTACTAGGTGAAGCTGGCAGTTTTGCCCACTAGCCAGATAGCCAAAAGGGGTGACTAAACTGGAAAAACTGAATATCGTGGGCAAGCGTTCAGGTAACGGCTTTGTAGCTCATAGAGCTACGCTGGTAAACGCTCTATCAAGGGCATTGGCTGAAAGGCTGATGTTGCTGGACTTCACGGTAGGGCGTAAAGGCTTACTCGGTTACCTTAAGGCGGTTGCGGGGTCAAACGTAGTCAAGATTGTCCCCGCCAATGGTGCTGATAGCGAGTCGCATGGCATCGGGAAACGCCTCAAGGTAATTTGCGGAAGTAATACCAGTTACCTTGAGGACATGGCATGGGTAGGTGAAAATACGCCGATGACCCTTGCCGATGTCAGGGTAAGCCCTAACAACACCGTCAAGCATAACATCGGGAATGTGGAGCTTGCCGAGGCACTTAACAGAACGCTACCCTTCACCGCTACCGAGGATAACAGACCTGTTTTACAGTGTGTGTTG
>DATKWL010000253.1:0-4097 GCA_035529555.1 Dehalococcoidia bacterium
TTACGCTCACGGACAAAGGAGATGACGTCCCAGATTACCAGGAAATAGTTGGCGAACTGAGTCTTCCTGATGACGTCGATCTCATATTTTAGCCTTTTCGTAGGTTCAGGTGGAAGTCCTGGGTAGCGACCTCGCAAACCCGTCTCGGAGAGTTGAGCAAGCAATTCATCGGCTGTTGTACCGGCGGGCAGTTCTATCTCGGGGAGGTGGAGGCGGCCGAATTCAAGATTGAGGTTGCATAGCTCTACAACGCGCTCGGTGTTGGCAATGGCATCGGGCACATCTGCGAAAAGCTCTGCCATCTCCTGCGGGCTCTTGAGATAGAAGGAATCATCTGACATCTTGTGACGTTTCTCGTTTTGAATCGTATTATTGGTCTGGATGCAGAGCAGGACATCCTGAGCGTAGGCATCATCTTTATTTACATAATGCACATCATTGGTAGCCACGAGAGGTAGATTCAGCTTATGGCTCAGATTAACCAGCTCTTTATTAATTTGTACCAGCTCGGGGATATCGTGTCTTTGCAGTTCGAGGTAGAAATCGCCGAAGACCTCTTTGTACCAGAGGGCAGCTTTCTCAGCATCCTGGAGGCGACCTTCTAATATCAGGCGTCCTATCTCTCCCTGCGGGCAAGATGAGAGAGCAACCAAACCTTCATGGTATTGGGAAAGGAGCTCTTTATCAACTCTGGGCTTATAGTAAAAACCTTCGAGATGGGCTGTAGTGACTAATTTGAGCAGATTATGGTAGCCGGTATCATTTTTTGCCAGTACAACGAGATGATAGTGATTCTTCTCGGCTGCGAGTTTGCTTTCTTTCTCCTTGGGCGCTACATATAGCTCGCAACCTATGATTGGCTTTATTCCGGCCTCTTTGACTTCACGATAAAATGTGATGATTCCGTAGAGAACGCCATGGTCCGTAATTGCCAGGCTGTTCATACCCATCTCTTTAGCTTTATTGATAAGATGGGAGGTACGGCACATACCGTCGAGAAGGCTGTATTCAGTGTGAACGTGAAGGTGAGTAAACATGGGCTTGTTTGTTATTATAGCACTGAAAATTCCGCCTTTCGATATTCTTGACAGCGTTTTAAGGCAGTATTTTTGCAGTCGGGGCCTGAATATGTTGAAAAATGATTTGGGACAGGTTAGAATACTTCACTGCAATCGGTACTCAGTCGGGAGCTTTCGTTGGGAAACGGCACTAAAGACTAAAAGCATAGACTTGGTATTGCGCTTGTAGTTTGTAGAAATGGCTCCTGGCGGAAGTACCCTTTTTATTGAAGGGTTTACGCATAATCTGCTAAAAAGCTTGGTGAATATTTAGATGATAGAGGACCTGTTAGTCTGTGTCATTGGTTTAGCAGTAGTATTCGTTGTTCTTGCTGTTCTTATGTTCGTGATAATCGGTATGGGGAGGCTTTTTGGTGGTGGGGAAGAAGGAGCAGAGGACGCAAATGCTGCAGTCAAGACAAAGCCAGAGGAGACAAAACAGGAGCCCCCAATACCGGAAGGCGCAACTGAGCTTGCTGCTATAACACTTGCGATGGCATCTTACTTGAGGCAAAGAGGAAGAGAGTTGGGACCATATATTACCATCAACAATATGGAGTATCAGGTAGATGTCGGCGACCTTCATTCTCCCCCGATATCTGTCGAGGTAAACGGTGAAAAATTCCGGGCTAGCTTGAATGGCGAAGGTTTGCCGGTCTCAACGCAAATCGAATTGAATCTGGGAATCTGGCCCAGGGACACCAAGCGTGGTCCCTTCTGGCGTGCTGCCTGTCCCCCAACGCAGGGAGGCTACTGGAGCCGCGGGGGCTGGACGGGCAGGCAAGCGGCAGGTATGGATAGAAAATAGGATGTTTTCGGTATGGATGTAGGCGGTTTCGGGAATATCGTAGCTGGCTTCACGGACTTAGCTGACCAGCCTCTGATGGTGGTGATGCTGGTCATCGGGGCTGTGCTCATCTATCTGGGTATTGCCAAAAAATTCGAGCCCTTGCTTCTAATCCCCATCGGCGCCGGCATCATGCTGGCTAACCTGCCCCTCGCCGAGTTGATAAAACCGGCTACGGAGGGGGAAGTGGGCGGATTCCTGTGGTATTTCCAGAAATACACTCTATCCAACGAACTGTTACCGCTGCTTGTCTTCCTGGGATTGGGGGCATTGACTGATTTCGAGCCCATGCTATCGCATCCCAGAACTATTCTTCTGGGTGCTGCCGCTCAATTGGGTGTCTTCATTGCTTTCCTGGGAACACTGGCACTGGGACTGCTGCCTGTGTTCGATTTTGGGCCCAAGGAAGCAGCCAGTGTGGGTATAATAGGCGGTGCCGATGGCCCGACGACGATATATGTAGCGACCAGTATGATTCAGCAAGGTGGCAGGGACATATTGGGGGCTGTAGCCGTGGCTGCCTACTCATACATGGCGCTCGTTCCTATAATTCAGCCCCCTATTATCAGGCTGCTGACCACAAAAGAAGAGCGAATGATAAAAATGCCTTACACCTTCCGACCTGTCTCTAAGAGGGCGCTGATTATATTCCCCATAGCCAGTACCATTGTGATTGCACTGCTGGTTCCCAAAGCAGCGCCTCTTATTGGCATAATGATGTTCGGCAACCTGCTCCGGGTGAGCGGCGTTGTGGAGAGATTATCAAAGGCGGCTCAAAACGAATTGATGAATATTGTCATCATATTCTTAGGACTGAGCGTGGGCTCTACAATGACAGCAAAGGTTTTTCTGCAGTGGGAGACCATAGCTATTTTCCTCCTCGGGCTTGTAGCCTTTGCCTTTTCCACCGCCGGCGGTGTAATGCTTGGCAAGCTGATGTGTGTTCTTTCCCACAGGCAGATAAACCCCATGATTGGCGCCGCAGGTGTGTCCGCTGTGCCTATGGCTGCGAGGGTGGTTCAGGCCATGGCTTCAAAAGAAGACCCTTCCAACTTTCTGATTATGCATGCTATGGGGCCTAATGTGGCTGGGGTCATCGGAACAGCCACAGCAGCGGGAGTCTTCCTCGCATTGATTAATTAGCATACTTCTGCTTTAACTGCGATAGTAATTTCGTTATCTCTACAAACAGTTCTGCATATTATATGCTTTATTCGTGGGCATTATTCTTTCAGAGATAATAATAAACCGAAAATCATTGCTTTTTCACTTGACATGGTATAGGCCAAGTGCTATTTTGGCGGAAATTAATCCGATTGGTTCAATGAGGGTCATGAGATGAGAAATAAGGATATCTGCTGGATGAGCGCTACTGATTTGACCAAAGCAATAAAGACCAAAAAGCTTTCGCCGGTCGAGGTTATCAGGACTTTTCTGGAGCGCATCGAGTCTGTGAACCCTAAGATAAACGCATATGTGACTGTTACGGCGGATTCAGCCCTGAAGGAAGCAAAAAAGGCTGAGAGGAAGGTGATGAAGGGTGGGAAGCTGGGACCTCTTCACGGAGTGCCTGTCTCTATAAAAGACTTGATTTTCACCAAGGGCGTGCGCACCACCTTCGGCAGCAAATTGCTGGAGGATTTTATCCCTGATGAGGATGCTGTTATTGTGTCACGTTTGAAGAAGGCGGGGGCTATAGTGCTGGGGAAGACCAATACCTCGGAGTTCGGATTTAAACCATTGACGGATAACCTGGTCTTCGGCATTACGCGCAACCCCTGGAATCTGGAAAGAAGCTGCGGCTGCGCTCGAGGAGGCAAGTCCCTGGGCGCACAAGAAGCCGTCTCTGGACTAGTACTATTGTATTAAGAAGAGGATGGTTTTTAGAACGATTCTCTGATTTTAAGTATTGCGCTATATTAGCGTTTTTGATATATTTGCCCTAATTAAAAGAATGGTGGGGTGCGCAGCTAGACCCAAAATGTACTGGAGTGCATTTGGGGAAGATATTCGGGCGTATTGATAATGCTGTGAAGAGGTTAAGGCTATGTCAGGGAGGTCTGAAGAGAACGCCAGACCAAAGAAAACAGCCGGGCGTAAAAAGGCTTATGGTTTGCTGGGCAAGAGCGGGTCTGTAGCTGCGGCAACCATAGAGGGGATGCCCGATGGCGTTATGCTGGTCGACATGAGCG
>DATKWL010000254.1:0-5186 GCA_035529555.1 Dehalococcoidia bacterium
GAACGCCTTAGCGGCGTAGCCCCCAGCCGTTTGAGTACTCTATTTTCCCGTTCCACCACAAGTGGCATTGCAGCAAAGATGCCTAGCTGCATTAGAGCCATAGCCAATATGCCTGGCACCAGATAGTCTATGGCACGTATATCACGGGTCTGTAGAGTCTTCTCCTGGATTTGAATTAATGAAGGCGTGTGTCCAATCGTACGGTCGTACTCATCCAGGACTCGTCGTACGATAGGCAGCAATATCTGTATAGAGGAAGTCTGTGTGGAGTCATAATAGATATCTATATCGCCCTTGCTACCCTGGGAAATGGCTTCACCGAAACCTGAAGGTACAATAATAACTGCCCGCCGATCACCGTCCTTAAGCGCCTGAAGCTCTGCTTCCTCTTCACCGACATTTAATTCGAAGGCCGGTACCTGCTTCAGTATTTCGGTCAAACCCTGTGCAGCAGGCGAATCGTCCTGCACCACCAACCCCACTGAGAAGTTAATATTATCCCCACCGCTGAATACAGCGCCGAAGATAAGGATGAAGAAAATGGGGAAAGCAAATGTCCAGAAAAGAGCCGACCTCTCCCGGAGAAATTGCTTAATATTGGCTACAAGGAGTTTCTGTACGACCTTCAATCTCGAATTCTCCTGCCGGTCAACTTAAGAAAAACATCCTCGAGTGTAGCTCGCCTCACATAGAGCTCAGTCAATTTCATGTCTTTTTGCTTGGCCATTTCCATAAGTGCTGAAATAGTTAACGGGACCGAGCCGGAATACACAGTGACCTTGCCATTCTCCTCTACTACATTGGTTGCGCCAGCCAGTTGGTGAAGCGCATCCTCGCCAATCGACTGGTCAAGTTGGAACTCTATAGCCTCCTCATGAAAATATTGGTCAATTAGTTTGTCAGGGCGCCCCATAGCAATAATCTCACCATGGTCAATAATAGCTACCCGCTCACATAATCGCTCTGCCTCTTCCATATAGTGGGTAGTTAAGAATATTGTCTTACCTTTTTCCTGGGCAAACTTAATTACATCCCAGATGTTATGCCTGGCTTGAGGGTCTAAGCCAGATGTAGGCTCGTCAAAAAAGAGGATTTGAGGGTCATTTACCAGCGCCAGAGCTACGGACAAACGCTGTTGCTGACCACCGGAGAGATTCATACAGAGTTTGTTACGGCTGTCCTCCAGTTTCACCAACTCGATAAGTTCATCGGGGGGTAAAGCTTTGAGAAAGAAACTGCCAAACAGGTCGATTACCTCATGAACCTTAAGCCTGGGATAAAGAGAGGTGGTCTGAAGCTGCACACCGATAGCTGCTTTAATCTTTCTCTGTCGCCGCTTCACATCCATCCCAAGTACAAAGACCCTGCCTGAATCGGCAATCCTGAGGCCTTCCACAATCTCCATTGTGGTAGTCTTACCCGCCCCGTTTGGACCCAGCATACCGAAAATTTCACCCTGAGCAACTTTGAAGCTGATATTATTTACCGCTTTAATCTCACCGTAAGTTTTACGCAGATTCTCGACTTCGATAACGACGTTCATTGGTTCTATCTCAGCAGACACAGCTGTAATATACTAGTGTACCGCCCATATTTCGTCAATAATTTGTAACTTCAGTTCATTTCGCTCTTTGCAAGTATTTACAAATGCACTATAATATGTCTTTACAAATCCAAATAAGGACGATTCAGCTTTACAACACTGGGGAAGCTAATGAATGTCAAGAAGGTTTTGGTACCCGTAAACGGAACCTCAGCCGATAGAGAAGCAATAAAACTGGCTTGCCGCCTTGTCAAGGGAGTTAAAGGCAAGATACATGTTACCTATGTTATACAGGTGGAACGCACGTTGCCACTGGACGCTGAAGTAAAACCGGAAATCGCTAAAGGCGAAAAGGTATTAGACCAGGCTGAATGTGTGGCCGAGGAACAAGACTACAAAGTTGAGACTGATATGCTGCAAGCCAGAGAGATAGGCCCCGCAATTGTCGATGAAGCCATAGAACGCGCAGTCGACATGATAATAATCGGCATTAATTACAAAAAGAAATTTGGCGGATTCAGTTTGGGTAACATAGTGCCTTACGTGCTCAAGAACGCACCATGCTGGGTGGTGATTTGCCGAGAGCCAATGCCCCAGGAGGAACCTGAACAAATATGAAGGTTATAATAATGGGCTGTAGTCGGGTTGGCGCTCAACTAGCTACAGAGTTTGACGCCGAGGGACACAAGGTCACAATAATAGATGTCGATTCCTATAGCTTCAGAAAACTCCCCAATACATTTAAAGGAACAGCCTTGGTAGGAAGTGGTCTCGATGAAGAATCCTTAAAAAAAGCGGGAATAGAAGAGGCAGATGTTTTTATCGCCGTTACTCAGGGAGATAACCGCAATGTAATGGCATGTCAAATCGCCAAACATATCTACCGTATACCCAAAGTAGTCTGCCGTATTTACGACCCAATTCGTGAGGATATGTACCGCAATTTGGGACTGCGAACTGTCAGCCCCACAAAAGTGGTGGCGAAACTATTAAGAGAACAGATCGAAGGTTGAGGAAAGCATGTATATCATTATCATTGGCGGCGGCGAGGTTGGCTCTCACCTCTCAAAGATATTACTAAACGATGGCCACGAAGTTTTAATCGTGGAACAGGATGCCGCCAGAAGCGAAAAGTTGGCAGATGAATTGGGAAGCATTGTTCTTCGTGGCGACGGTTGCGAAGCCGCTACTCTTGAAAGCATAGGCGCTGCCAGAGCTGATATGTTAGTTGCTGTCACTGACGATGATGCGCGTAATCTGGTAGCGTGTCAGGTGGCTAAATACAGATTTAAGGTAAGGCGCACTATTGCACGAGTTACTAACCCTAAAAACGAGGACATTTTCAAGATTCTGGGCGTCGATGTTACGGTGTGCAGCACCCAACTCATCCTGGCACACATAGAGCAAGAGTTGCCTTCACACCCCTTGATTCCTCTGCTCAAGTTGAAGACCGGGACGTTGGAAGTTATCGAGGCTAAAATTCCTCCTGATTCAAATTTGATAGGGAAAAAGCTTAAATCTTTCGTATTACCCAAAGGAAGCGCCGTGCTGTTGATCATCAGCAAAGAAAAGGGCCCTCAAATACCTACCGATGATACCCTTCTAGCAGCCGAAGATGAGGTTGTGGCAATAACCGAGGCCCATAACGAAGAGGCAATAAAAGCGATGCTGACCAGTAAGAAATAGATAGAGCGCTCGCAAGTTCTCTTTACTTTAAGGCAAAAAATGACAAAGGTTGCTTTCCAGGGCGAAAGAGGCGCTTTCAGCGAGGACGCAGTTTCCAAGTTTTTCGGCGAGGTCGAGCTTATGCCTTGCCGTTCATTCGCCCAAGTCTTCGAATCCGTGGCTAAAGACCAGGTCGATTTCGGTGTCGTTCCCATTGAGAACTCCCAGGCAGGCAGTATCAACGAGACCTACGACATGTTGTTAAAGCATGACCTCAATATATACGGCGAGATTGACCTCAGAGTAAACCACTGCCTCATGTCGCTTCCCGGCGAGAACATGAACAATATAAAAACAGTCTACTCCCACCCCCAGGCGCTGGCTCAATGTGAGCAGTTCCTGAGCAAGCTGGGTGCAGAGATTGTACCCACATACGATACAGCAGGCAGCGCCAAACTCATAAGAGATAAGAAGCTAACCAATTGCGCCGCAGTTGCGAGCAAGAGAGTGGCCCAAATTTATGGTATGCAGATCCTTGCCGAGAATATCCAGACAGTAAAGAGCAATTACACTAAATTTTTTGTGGTATCTAGAAAGAAGTCCAAAAAGGCTGACGAAAACAAGACCTCGCTGGTATTCACTACGAAGAACGAGCCAGGCGCTTTATACCAATGTATGGGCGTTTTCGCTACCAGAGGAATAAACCTGACCAAGCTGGAATCGAGACCGAGCAAAGATAAACCCTGGGAGTATGTCTTCTATGTGGACTTCGAGGGTCACCTGGAGGATGAAATCTGCAGAAGCACTCTGACAGACCTTCGCCAGAAAACGAGTTTCCTCAAGATCCTCGGTTCTTACCCGAAGAGTGTTGAATCCGAATAGGACCTAATTAATAATTCCCCCACCCAGAACGATTTCTCCATCATAGAACACCACTGCTTGGCCGGGAGTAATAGCCCGCTGTGGCTCCTCAAAGACAATTCGAGCACACTGCCCCTCAGGATAGAGCATTGCCTTAGCCTCCGGCGACTTGTATCTTATTTTAGCAGTGACGGCTACAGGCTGAGGTGGTGGCTCACCGGAGATATGATTCACTTCGCCGGCAAGAAGCTCTTTGCGGAGAAGCTGCTCATTGGCGCCCACTACCACCCTGCTGTCAACAGGGTCTATTGCTAAGACATACAAGGGCTCTCTGGAGGCTAGACCTAATCCACGACGCTGTCCCACTGTGTAGAAGCCTATTCCCGAATGTCTTCCCAGTAATTTACCTTCGGTATCGACTATATCACCAGGCTGATTCATGCCACGCTGGGTCAGAAACTGATGATAATCTCCATTCGTGATAAAGCAAATCTCCTGGCTTTCCTCTTTATCCCACACTGGCAGACCCATCTCATGCGCCAGACTCCGTATCTGTCTCTTATCGTAAGAACCCATGGGGAAAAGAAGCTGCTTCAGCTCTTTCTGCCCGAGGCTATACAGGACATAAGACTGGTCCTTGGCGGCATCTGTCGCTTTAAGTAAGAAATATTTTCCCTCGCGCTTCTCAATTCTGGCGTAATGTCCTGTAGCCAGATAATCAGCCCCGAGCGCCAGAGCCTTGTTCAGCAGAAGATCGAATTTAATTCTCTTATTACAGGCAATACAGGGATTCGGAGTCCTGCCCCTGAGATACTCCTGACAAAAGTAATCAACAACATGAGCTCGGAACTGTGGCTCGAAATTGAGCACGTAGAATGGTATATCGAGAATCTGGCAGACCCGCCGCGCATCCTCAACCTCTTCCACAGAGCAGCAACGACGATGCGAGGCAGGCATTTCGCCATCCTCTTCCGTCCACAACCTCATCGTCGCCCCTATGACCTCGTAGCCTTCCTTTTTCAGAACGGCTGCGGCCATTGAGGAATCCACGCCGCCACTCATGGCGACAACAACCCGCGTGCCCCTGTTGCTCATAGCTGGCTCTTCAGGTACTCTA
>DATKWL010000255.1:0-2400 GCA_035529555.1 Dehalococcoidia bacterium
ATAATGCTGCCTGATAACGGCCAGTTTGAGGCATTTGAAGATTCCCTGAACCTCGAAATGGTGGGCGCTATCATAAACAACATCGAGAACAAACAGGTAGCTCTGACCCTACCAAAGTTCGAATTCGAATCTGAATTCAGCCTCGCTGATACACTTGCAGAGATGGGTATGCCAATGGCGTTCTCAGACGAGGCAGATTTCTCGGGAATGACGGGAAATCGTGAACTCACGATTACAGATGTACTGCACAAGGCGTTCGTTTCGGTAGATGAGGCAGGTACAGAGGCAGCAGCCGCCACTGCAGTGGTGGTGGGACTGACATCAGCGCCTGAGCAATCGGTGCAAGTAACTGTAGACCGTCCCTTTATTTTCCTTATACGCGATATCGAAACAGGGGCGATTCTGTTCGTTGGTCAGGTTATGAATCCAAGCCTGAGTGCCTGAGTAAAGGCTGAGCCGTTAAAAGCCCGAGTTCGATATCCAATTGTTGCCGACCGTATTCTTTAGGCGAAAATTAGTATTGTGGGGCTGACCATTCTGGTCGGCCATGGCGATGCACTGTCAGGTCAGTTATGAGGAGAGATGACATGGGTTGGAAGTGGCTTGCTGCAGCCATCCTGGTGACTCTCACTCTGGGGATGTCTGCAGCGTGTCGAGGACCAGTTACGCCAACGCCCCCAGTCGCATACTCTCTACCGCAGTTGGAATACCGTTTGTTTTCCCGTTTCGATAATGTGTTTTGGTGTGACCCTGATTTTTACCCGGTGGCACGGCCAGGCGAAGAGGAAAAGAACGCTTTGGAACAATTTTCCATGATCAGGGGAAACGAGACTGAATTCCCAGCAATATTGGAACATATTGGCATGCCGAACAAAGCGGAGTACACAGACGAGGACAAATTGCAGATCTATCGAGAACATAAGAAACTGGCACTGGCGCTACAGATGACCGCTTCTGAAGACGCCTACAACTTCAGTCTCCGTGTGGGGGAAAGTCAGGGGGAACGCATTGAAGGAACCATCACAAAGTCGGGCGAAATAGGGGCACTGAGACGAGAACCGAGCTTCAACACGTGTCCCATTTGCTTGGCGAAAGGAACTATGATAGACACACCTGAAGGCCCCGTCCCTGTAGAGAAATTGCGTAACGGGATGGCTGTGTGGACGCTTGATGACTCAAGAAAGCGGGTCGCGGCCTGGGTGGTCGAAACTGCCATTACACCGGTGAGGTCATCTCATCAGGTCGTGAGGATACGTCTGGAGGACGGACGTTCCGTGACCGCGTCAGCGAGCCACCCCACAGAGGAAGGACGAGCCCTAGGTGACTACCAGGTTGGTGATATCCTAGATGGAGGGCTGGTGATAGCAGCTGAGCTAAGGGCCTACGATGGTAGTGCCACCTATGACTTGTTGCCTTCTGGTACGACAGGTGTCTACTGGGCTAACGGAGTCTTGCTAAGAAGTACGCTTACACCTCATTGAAAGCATCATTCATGCTACTTAATGACGCGATAGCAATTGATCCAAGACCCGACACATTTCATCGGAATGTTAGCTTTATGATACCGTATACGGTATCAGTGGTTTATGGGTAGCTTTCGATTACGTACAAATCTGACAGGTATCGCAAGTATTGGATGCACGGCTAATCGTGGTTTTAGGGCAGGCAAGCTATTGACATCTACGTAAGAATAAACTATCCTTCGTTCAAAACGTAGGAGGTGACCTGTGCAAGCATTCTGTATGAAGTGCCGGAAGAAGGTCGAAATCAAAAACCCGACACAGATCAAGATGAAGAATAAAAAACCCGCAACGAAGGGTGTATGCTCAAAATGTGGAACCAAGGTGTTCAGAATCGGAAAGGGCTAAGACTGGTACAATAGTCTATTGATATTTGCAGTCAATAAGGAGGCTGAGTATCTCACATGGGTACTCAGCCTTAGTCTTTAGCTGCAGACGCCATGTAATCCTAGAACTAGCTTCAAAAAAGTGTGCTGTGGCACAATAAGCCATATTGTTAGTCTAGGTTGGGCCCCATCAACAATTTAGCGAAATGTTCAATCTCTTGGTTAGTGTGCTCAAGACCAAGCCCTTCTGGAGCAACCCGCTATTCGCACTTAATCCAAGCCATGTTAGGTATCACCGTTTTGGATTAATAAGAGGTGAATCCTCGGGAATTGAAAAAAGAAAGGTCTACTGCGACAGCGAAATGTGGTAAGTTGTTAAGAACTTTGCCCCTCTTGCCTGCAAGCACCAGAGTATCCACTAGCTCTCGTCCTAAATCTGTCTTATCCACGTTGACGATCTACACTTGGAACTCGTAATTATTATGTCAACTGCTGCCCTATCGATGTCCCATTGGGAACATATGGGGCGTTAAGCCAGTCAATGAGAGGAAACT
>DATKWL010000256.1:0-5008 GCA_035529555.1 Dehalococcoidia bacterium
AGAAGGCGTGTTTCGTAAACAGTTTTGTCGATAACAGCTGATACCTGTTCGATAAGATCTGCTTCAGACTTGGATGGGGGCGCTATTGCTACATGCACAATATCAGGGGCGTCCATCGGAGCCTCTCCTCGCTATAGTAAAAAGATGGAAGAGCAGGCGATTGCCCTGCTCTTCCATTGACTAAACATCATCTTTAGATATTATGCGCTCTGCCGCAGTGCGGGCATTTAACGTTGGCCCTGCCGAGATTGGCGGGTACCTTCAGCTTAGTGCCACAGTCACAGGTAATAATCTTGTAGCCGCTTTTCTGCCACATCAGGTCGGAGACCTCACGGGTGCGTTCCATTCTGCCCGGTTCGGGCTTGCCCACTGCGGCCTCGGATGCCGGAGTTCGAAATTGTACAGTCTCAGTCCCGACCAATGCGGTGGCAGGCATAATGCCCGCTCCTCCCTTGTGAACTTTGCGGTAAGCGCTCTCGTAGTCTGCGAACGAGCCTCCAGCCATGGAACGGAGGATGCGTATCCTCTCCGAGGTAGGTGGATGTGTGCTGGTGAGGTCGGTTGCAGCTCTACCTTTTTTCCGGAAAGGATTGGAGATGTACATCGGCGCTGTGGCTTGATTCGCCGACTTTAGTTGATAGGTTGAGGCGGAAATCTTCTCCAGCGCTGAGGCCAGCCCTTCGGGGTATCTGGTATAGAGCGCGGAGGATGCGTCCGCCATGTATTCTCTTTTCCTGGAGATGGCGAAGTAAATCAATTGGGCGAAAATTGGCGCCAGTATTATCAGGATGATTGCAGCGGCGATAATTATTAGCTGCGCCTGTCCGCCGCCTCTCGAAGAGCTTCTCCGGCCTCCACCGCTGAAGATGAGGGCTCGTGAGCCATACCAGGCGAGGATGACGATAGTTCCCAGCAAGACGCTGCAAATTGTCATCAGCAGTACATCGCGATTCTTTATGTGGGACACCTCGTGGCCTATAACGCCCTGCAGTTCATCGCGGTTAAGTTTCTCCAAAAGGCCTGAGGTGACGGCGACGGAGGCTTTAGTGGGGTCGCGTCCTGTGGCAAAGGCATTTGGTGCAGGGTCGTCGATGATATATACATCGGGCATTTTCTCCAGGCCCGATGAAATCTTCATCTCATCGACTACATTGTATAAGCGAGGATGGTCGTCCGGCCCTATCTTCATCGCCCTCGACATGGATAGCAGTATGCTATCTCCCTGGAAGTAGGCGACCAGGTTCATTATCGCCCATATCACCAGTGCGATGACCAGGCCGGCGATGCCGTTACCGAAGGCATAGCCCAAACCAAAGCCTACCAGCAGCAGCAATATGCCCATCGCTGAAACCAGTATCACCGACCTGATTTGATTGGACCTGATTTGTTCCCACATAGCTAAGCTTTTGGCGGCTCGAAGCTGACCTTGGGCGCCTCTCTCTCAACAGGAACTTCAACCTCGAAGAACTCACCAGATTTGAAACCGGTCATGCTCGCTACCATGTTCGAAGGAAACATCTGTGTTTTATTGTTGAAAGTCAGGACGGAATCGTTGTAGAACTGTCTGGAAAAGCTTATTTTATTCTCGGTGGAGGTCAGTTCCTCCTGAAGGGCGAGGAAATTCTGGTTAGCCTTCAAGTCGGGGTAGCGCTCAACCACAGCCAGCAACCTGGTTAGGGCGCTACTGAGTTCGCCTTCGGCTTTAGCCTGAGCGCCAACGCCCTGACCTACCGCCTGCTGAGCGACGCTTCTGGCTTTGGTTACCGCTTCCAGCGTCTCGCGCTCGAATTTCATATAACCCTTGACGGTCTCCACCAGGTTCGGGATTAGGTCGTGTCTTCTCTTGAGCTGGACATCGATCTGAGCCCAGGCGTTTTTGACCTGGTTGCGCAGCCTCACCAGGCCATTGAATGTGAAGATGAAGAAGATGAGGAGTAGCCCGATGATACCAAGGACGACCCAAAGTGCAATCATTAAGTACCTCCTTATTCGTTGGCTTATTTAATGGCTATGAATGTTTTACCCAAGAAATTGATGATACGCCCCTGGGAATCCATTTTCTCTGTTGACTTGCCCCCGAGCTGGGTCACCAGCCGCTCAACCTCCCCGTGGTCGAACCATAGGCCGTCTCCTCTGAGACAGGCATCTATGAGCACCTTTGGCTCTTGACCCAGGTACGTCTTTTTCATTTTCTTGCTGCATATAGGGCAATTTCGTTTTTTCTCCGACGTTTCGGCCTCAGGAGAGGCCAGGATATTGGCGGGAGCAAGCGTTGAGCCATCCAGTTTCTCGGCTTCGAAAAAAAGCTCCAGTTCACCGGAGTCAAACCAGACCCCTCTACAGTTAACGCAGTGGTCAAGCTCGATTTTCTCGTACTCGACTACGATCATGAGTTTTTTACATACGGGGCACTTCATTTCAATGGACTCCCAAAAGTATTATCGCAAGTTTAGTCAAAGAACTGTGCTGTGTCAAGAGTATCAAGTGAGACTGCTTTCAACTTCTTTCAACCCCCTCTGGACTCCCCGTATGGCAAACAATTGGGAGTTTATCTTGACAGCCTAAGCTGGAATTGGTATCATCTCTTAGTACGCTTTTTTGGGGAGGACGAAGATTTACGCTGTAGTTAAGACTGGCGGGAAACAATATAAGGTATCCCCGGGTCAGACCATCGAGGTAGAGAAGCTGACCGTTGAGGGAGATACTGTTGAACTGGATAAGGTCTATATGATAGCCGACGGCGATAAGGTAACCGTGGGCAAGCCGACTATCGCCGGAGCCAAGGTTATCGCATCCGTGGTTGGCGCAGGCAAGAAGGATAAGGTGCTGGTATATAAGTTCAAGGCGAAGGTGAGGTATCGCAGGAAGAGGGGACATCGCCAGCCCTATACCAAGCTGGCGATTAAAGAGATAGTCGTTGGCTAAAAGAAGGAGACTGATAACAAATGGCACATAAGAAGGGTGGGGGCAGCACACGACTGGGGCGGGACAGCCAGCCCAAGATGCTGGGTGTCAAACGCTATGATGGTCAGTTCGTACAGGCGGGAACGATACTGGTGCGCCAGCGTGGCACACGCATTCACAAGGGTGAGAATGTAGGTCTAGGCAGGGACCATACGCTGTTCGCCCGTATCGATGGCATTGTGAAGTATGAACCAGCTACAAAAGAAAGGCGAAAGGTCAGCGTTTATGCTGCCGAAGGAGCGAGTGCTCAATGAAGCCGAAGATTCATCCCGAATATAAAGAGGCTAAGGTAATCTGTGCCTGTGGTAATACGTTTATAACTCGTTCCACCAGGGCGATACTCAAAATTGAGCTTTGTAACAAATGCCATCCTTTTTACAGCGGTGGGACGCGCAGGCTTGTGGATAGCGCAGGTCAGGTGGAGCGCTTCAAGCGCAGATACAAGCGCAAGGAAGAGAAAGCTGAAGAAGAGAAAAAGGAATAGTTTGACGCGGACGGATAGACATTGGGGGCGAGAAATCCTCGCCCCTTTTATTTAGGGGGGAATTTGGCTCAGAAGTTTCATTACGGCGGACAGGCGGTCATTGAGGGTGTGATGATGCGCGGCCAGAAAGCCCTGGCAGTCGCTGTCCGTCGTCCCAACGGAGACATTGTGGTAGACCAGAAGCCGCTGGGAGGTATGTCTACCGGGAAAATCAGGAACGTCCCTCTGGCGCGCGGAATCATCGTCCTTATAGAGACGCTGGTATTGGGGATACAGGCGCTCTTCTATTCAGCTTCGGTATCTCTGGAAGAGGAGCAGCAGGTAAGCCCGTGGTGGCTCTGGGGCAGCGTTGTGGTGGGCTTTCTTCTGGCTATAGGGCTGTTCATGGTAATACCGCTGACCATTATTCGCTATGCTGACCCCTATATCTCATCCACGGTGAGCAATGTAATCGAAGGCGTTATCCGACTTGCCATCTTCCTGGTTTACCTTGGGGTAATCTCACTGATGCCAGATATTCGCCGCGTATTCGCCTATCATGGGGCGGAGCACAAGACCATCAACGCCTACGAAGCCGGAGAGCCTCTGGAGGTGGAGCGGGTTAAGAGATACAGCACCGCCCATTCCCGTTGCGGTACGAACTTCATTCTTATCGTGATGGTGATGGCCATCATCGCCTTCGCTTTCCTGGGACGCCCACCTTTATGGATTAGATATATGGAGCGGATTCTGCTGCTTCCGGTGATAGCCGCAGTAAGCTACGAGATAATAAAGTTCGGGGCAAACCACATTACAAATAGCGTAGTGCGCTTTGTATTGAGCCCGGGACTTGCTCTTCAGGTGATGACAACTCGGCAACCTGATGACAGACAGATTGAGGTGGCTATCTCAGCGTTGCAGCGTGTCCTTGCCCTTGATGCTGAGCCCCCCAAGCTCGCGGAAGAAGCAGCTCCTGTTACCGGTATGACAGGCGGGACCGGCGGGGTCAACCTTCAGCAGTAGAGTATCCTCGTCGCAGTCGATAAGTATCTTCTTCACATACAGGTAGTTTCCCGAAGTGGCGCCTTTATTCCATAGCTCCTTGCGGCTGCGGCTGTAAAACCACGCCTGACCTGTGGCGAGGGTTTTCTCCAGAGCCTCACGGTTCACATAAGCCACCATGAGCACCTCTCCGGTTTTGGCGTCCTGAGCTATGGCTGGAATTAAGCCTTTATCGTCGAATTTCACTATTTCCAGCTTAAGTCCTTTGGGTGTTTTTTTGCGGGACATTGCCTTTAGTGCCTCTTTCAAATTAATATCACCTGTGTAGATTGCTTTGCCTACAATTGCTCCTTCTGCGCCAAGTTTTGAGAGCTTGGCCAGGTGCTCAATAGAGCTTATCCCGCCGGCGGCGATTATGGGCACGTTGATTTGTGAAACTAGCTCTGCAACCGCTTCGAAATTGGGGCTGGTGAGCGTGCCGTCGCGGCTGATGTCGGTATAGATAAGTCGTCTCACTCCCAGATCAATCATTCTGGTTGCCAGCTCGCTCGCCGTAACCTTCGATTTCTCCAGCCAGCC
>DATKWL010000257.1:0-3236 GCA_035529555.1 Dehalococcoidia bacterium
GCTACCACAAAAGGTCGGGTGAGCTGCCGGCCTGCTACTTCCCCAAGGATGTGGAGAGAACCTGCGATCGTTCGATAGAGAAGTTTATCGAGACCTATAAGGGTAAGCGATTTTAAATTGTAGGTGCACAGCGCGCTGTGCACCTACAATTTTATGGAACCGCCGCTGTCGTTTCCTTTAGCTTCACATGGCTGCGCATGAATAGTGCTACTACTGCCCCGGCAACGCAGACGAACACTGAGATCATCCTATTTCATCAAAGAGATTAGACTATAACTCCACCAAGACTTTGTCACCTTGTGCCTTAATCAGGTAAGTTTTCAGGCTCCGGGGCTTCTTGATAACCCTGGCAAACGCCGAGACTGGCCCCGGGAAGTTCGTCCAGCGAATGACATGGCCATCACCGAGGTCGAATTGAGAGCCATGTCTGGGACAGGTTACCACAGTGCCCTCCAGTTTTCCCTGAGATAGTTTTGCTCCCATATGTGGGCAAACGTTTTCGGCAGCATATAATTTGCCTCCGACTCTGGCCAGAAGTATATTACGCTCTTGAATAGAGACCTCTTTCATGGTACCATCTGCCAGGTCGCCGGTTTTGCCCACTTCCACAAATTTGCCCATTCCCTGCCTCCCCGATTATCTAGCGAAATTGCTTTATTTTTTCTTCTTCGCCTTGGTCTCTTCCTTCAGCAGGTCGCTGAATAACGCGGCGTGATAGTCTTCATGCCCCTTGATACGGAGGAGTAGTTCCTTAAGGCCGGGGTCTTTGAGTTCTTTAGCAGCGCGGCCATATTCGGTGGCAACTTCTTTCTCGATTTCAATATCAGCCTTGAGATTATTGACCATATTGCTCGATTTGAAGACCTGAGTGTGCTCCAGTCGGGGCGTGCCTTTACCGCTGACCGTCTCCTCGGCAAGCCATCCCATATGCTGCATCTCGTTGATTGCTTGGTCTTGAAGCTCTTCTTTTGCCTCGTCGTTAGTCGCCGTATAGGAGTGCAGGAGGTACTGGATGATGACTGTGTACTCATGCTCAATGCCCCAGTTGAGAGTATCGGCGATTTTGTCCTTTTTGTCTCCCCTGAGGTCTTTCATATCTTCCTTTTTAACCTTATCCACAAGGTGTGCAAATTTGCCACGGTGCGCCACCTCGTCGGACAGGATACGCCGCAGCAGCCGCTTGATCTTGGGTTTGCCGATTGCCTCGATGTGCTCCTTATACATAGTAATAGCTCCTTCTTCTGCAAGCACATCGTCTTTCATCCAGCCGGGTATCATCTTGCCCGGTTTGCGCATTTTCCCTCTCCTGAAGCTAGGGGTTCCACCAAGCTCCACAATGGTCTCGGCAAGCCAGTCGAGGTGGCGCATCTCCTCTCGGGCGATGGCCTCGATTTCACAGGCTACCTCGCCCTCGCCCATGGCGTAGGCGTGAGTCAGATACTGGATGATGGCTGCGTGTTCCCCATCAAGGTCCTTGTTGAGCAGTCCGATGATATCTTTGGGCATCGTTCCCTCCTTCTTTCAGGTGGCTATACTATACAGAACGACTTCATGGTTAGTCAATAACGGACTCTTCAAGCAATCCTTTCAACCCTCTATACCCCCCAGTCTTGGGGGATTATTAGAAATGGGGGACACCCCCATACCCCTGGCAGAGGGGCAAAGCCCCTCTGCACTCCCCATGCGAGATGAATTGCTAGTCTACCTTCACGAACTGGCTCTTGGGGGCGCCACAGACGGGACATCTGTCAGGGGCGTCATTCTCGATGGTGGCGCCGCATATCTGACAGACGAAATAATCCGTAGCTTTAGGCTTGCCGCCGCCCTTGATGGCATCGAGCGCAGCTTTGTACAGCCCTTCGTGCATTATCTCCACCTTGCGGGCGTAGTCGAAGGTGCGAACTGCCTTGGGATTCTGTTCCTTATTTGCCTGCTCGATGAACTCCGGGTACATCTTCACATGCTCCATGTTCTCGCCGGAGACGGCTGCCTGTAGGTTGTCCTGAGTGGACTTGATGCCTTCCATGACATCGAGGTGGCTGCGCGCATGTATAGTTTCTGCTTTTGAGGCAGCGCGGAACAGTTTAGCTACCTGCGGGTAACCTTCTTGCTCTGCCTTGCGCGCAAACGCCAGATATGTAGTGCTTGCCTTGCTCTCCCCTCCGAAAGCCTCTTTTAGATTGTCCAATGTCTTTGCCATCGATTTACCTCCGTTGATAAATAGTTTCCAGTATTCAGCTGTTAGCATTCAGCAATTAATGAAACCGACTGAAAGCTGAGCGCTGATAGCTGACAGCTATCCTAAATTTCACTTTCGCGACCTAACTTCTTCAATAACTCCTTCCTCATGCAGTGGTCCATAATTACTGTGAGCCCTGCCTTTCTTGCCCTCTCGGCAGCCTCTTCGTTTATCAGCTCCTCCTGCATCCACACAGCCTTGGCCCCGATGGCGATTGCCTCTTCCACTACGAGCGGTATTTCCTCGGAACGACGAAATATATCTACTACCTCGACAGGCACAGGTATGGATGATAAATTGGGGTAAACTTTTTCCCCGAGAATCTCCCCGCCTTTCGGTGTTACGGGTATTATTCTATAACCTTCGTTCTTGAGGAAATTCGCCACCCTATAGCTGGGGCGCTGAGGGTCGGGTGAGACCCCCACTATGGCCACGGTGCGGTACTGGGTCAGTACTCTGTCAATATCGGTGTTGCTCATGCTAATTCTTCCTGTGAGTGTCGTATATCATAGCATATCACAGCTTATCAAGTATGGCTGCCAGGGCATCGGGTTCGTTAACGGGTATCTTGCATACACGGTCTTCACATACATACACCGTTGGTTTGCCATCGATCGTAGACCTATCGCGGAGCAGAGGGGTATCTATTTGACTAGCTTCTTCCGGCTTCCTGACTGCGAGAATCTTGTTCGGTGAATATCTGTTGTTTATTACTCTCATCAGCGATTTCGTAGCAACATCTTCGGGCTTTCCGATGACCGCTATCTCCAGCGGCTTGGATATATAGGAATCGAGGGCGCAGAGCCAGTGCCCGAAAGCGTGTGGGTATCGAACCATGAGTTCTTGCACCGAGCGCATGGCGGTAGCGGCTACCCTCTCGTAATCTCGATTGTCTATCAATCTTGCCAGACGAATGAGCACAAAAGCGGCCGCAGAAGAACCCGAGGGCACAGCGTTATCCGAGGTGTTCCTTGGCCTGACCAAGGGCGTCTCCTGT
>DATKWL010000258.1:0-8957 GCA_035529555.1 Dehalococcoidia bacterium
AGCAGCACAATAAACAGCTAAAACCTCCTCTTTAGACCACCCGTTTCGCAGCAGCGCTGACGTTTGAGACTTAGCCATAAAATCACAGACAACGCTTAGCGCACCACCCAAAGGGGGGGAGCCACCATCCAGCAAATGTCCGCCTGTCACCACTTCCTGGTTTATCTCCTCCAGTACCATGTCATGCACTCGAGCGCGTTTATCCAGGGGCAAAGCGAGCTGTTCTTCGAGCTTTTTGTCGGTAACGTTAAGAGATATCGCCCCCATATCTTCGATTGGCACACCCAGATAACCAGCTACCACATCTAAGCCGTTTCCCTGAGCAGCACCACAGGCGTTGCAGGGATTTTCCCGACAATAAGAAGGAGGGCAGGCATTGGTAAGAAACGCTGTTACCTGTCCCCCATCATTACAATGTATAACCGTGCAATCACGGCCCCCTATTACCAGAACGGTCCGCAGCGAGGGCCCTATACTATGTTTAGCTCCTCTGGCGTGGCATGATATCTCACTCACCGTCTTGTTAACCACAGAGAAGTTAGCCTCCCCACATCCGGTACCCACGACGTAGTGGATGTCCCTCCTAGACATCTTTATGCCTTTCAGCGCAGCTTCCAGAGCTTTCCGCGCGCTATCATGGTTATCAGCGCCGTTCCACAGTATGCTATAAGACAAGAGCGCACCATCTGAGAGAACCACTGCTTTGGAGGTTGTTGAACCGACATCAACACCGGCGGTGAGCATATCCGACTTTCGCCAGTCCCTATCGGTGGCTTGCCAGACATATTCTCGTTTGTTTGATTTCTCTGTTCTCATTCCATCGCCCCATCGTTAAAAAACGCTTCTTTTTCTTGCTTTACGAGGGAATACCCTTGGAAAGGGCATTGTAGAAAGCCTTCCAGAAGGGGTCTACGATGGGATGTTTGAGCTTCTTCTCTTTGCCCTTCTCCACCAGAATCATCCCGTGTTTAGGGTCTATCAACTCGCCGACAACCGAGGAAACAATTCCCTTCTTCGTCAGAGCTTCCACTATCTTCCGAGCTTTATGTTCTCGGCAGGAGATGATTAGAGTTCCTTCGCTGATGGAAGCATAAGGATCTATCCCGAAATACTTACATATCTCAGGTACGCATTCTTCGACCACAATCCGTTCCTTCTCCACTCTCACACCCAGGTTGGCAGCCTGAGCAATCTCATAGAGCCCGCCCCATATGCCACATTCTGTAGCATCATGCATCGCAGTAACACCTTTGTCCCTGACGCCCACGCTCACCGCAGTCAGCGCATCTTCCACAACCGACATCTTGTAAAATATCTTCTGCGCCTTTCTGCTGAAGTTGCGCCCGAATTCTTTCTCCAGAAGTCCGGGAAACATAGCAGCGAATATGCCGCTAGCCTCAATAGCAGGCCCTTTGGTGATTATTATCTTGTCCCCGGCTTTCGCCATCTTAGGGGTAACATACTCGTCCTTTTCACCTACGCAGACTACCGTGGCCCCACCCACCATGGGATAGTGACAGTTCTCATATCTGGCGGTATGGCCACAGACTACGGCAATTCCCATCCTCTTGCACTCTTTGTGCATGATATCCCAGACTATCTCAAGTTGCTCCTTGGTCATCTCGATAGGAAGATTCAAGTCTATGGACAGGAACTTCGGCTTCAGACCGCTGGTTACGGCATCGGATGCCAGAATATGGATGGCAAACCACGCTGCCCTTTCCCAGCCGTACTCAGGCACTAGGAACACCGGGTCGGTGGTAAGCGCCACAGCTTTATCTCCGATTTCCACAATCCCCACATCGACCCCATGCTGTGGCCCTACAATTACGTTTGTGCTTTTAGCACCAAGGCGCGGGTATATCAATTCATTAAAAATCTCGGGCGAGATTTTGCCAATCTCAGGCAGTTCGCTCATACTCAGCCCTCCATAACATCGCCAACTACCGGGTCAACCCTCACTCCTTTGCCAGCCACCCATTCGATCCCTTTATCGATCTCCTCCTCCTCACCTTCGAGTTCCAGCACCACCCAGCCCTTATTTTCGGAGACATCGGCGCGCCGTATGTTGGTTACTACCTTGAATTTATGTCCCAAGTTATAGATAATCGGCTCCTTAATCAGCTTCGGGGGAAAGGTGAACATCACTCGTCGTTTAGCCATGTCTTTCTCCTTAACGAATTGAGTAGGACATCTGGAATAGTCTAAAACAATACCTAAAATCTCTCAACATTATTTAGAGGTCGGAGAACATCCTAAACGCCTCACACACCCCCAAGTTTAGACTCTTGCTCGTTCCCCAAGTACCTCTTCAAAAGACTCAATTGAAGGCTGGATTACAAAAGGATTGACTACATCCGCTACTACCTCTGGCGTCTTAAGACCGGAAGCTGTGATAACAGCCACCGCTAAATCGTTCCTCTTTATACTCCCCGAGGCCGCCAGCTTCTTGAGCACACCTATTACTACACCACCCGCCGTCTCAGCGAAGATGCCCTCGGTTTGAGCCAGCAATTTCATACCTTCGAGTATTTCGTTGTCGCTGACTGCACAGGCTGCCCCCCCGGATTCTCGTGCTACTTTCAGAGCGTAGAAGCCATCGGCAGGATTACCGATAGCTATGGATTTAGCGATGGTATTCGGTTTCACCGGATGGACATGCAAAGCCCCTGCCTCAAAGGCATTGACTATGGGCGATGAACCGGCAGCCTGAGCAACATACATATGAGTATTAACAGGCCCGATTAGCCGCAGCATAGAGAATTCCTCCAGCCCCTTCCATATTCTGGTAAACAGCAACCCCGAAGCAGCAGGAACAACTACGCAATCGGGTGCGCGCCAGCCAAGTTGCTCTGCAATCTCGTAAGCCAGGGTCTTGCTACCCTCCGCATAGTAAGGTCTGAGGTTAATGTTGATAAATCCCCAGTTGTACTTGGTAACCAGTTTACTGCAAAGTCGGTTAACATCGTCATAGCTTCCCTCGACTGCTACCAGTGTCGGATTATAAATGGCCGTGCTTATAATCTTGCTCTGCTCTATATCTGAAGGTATGAAAACATAAGCCTTAAGATGCGCTTTGGCGGCATGTGCAGCTACGCTGGCGGCTAGATTCCCCGTCGAGGCGCAGGCTACAATAGGGAATCCAAAATCGCGAGCCCTGGTAATAGCCACTGAGACAACCCTGTCTTTGAATGAATACGTAGGATTGAGGCAGTCGTTCTTTATGTAAAGTTCATTCAGCCCCAGTTCTCGTCCCAGGTTATCAGCCTTGACCAGAGGAGTAAAGCCGCTGCCTATGTCTACCACCTCGCCATCTACAGGCAATAGATCGCGGTAACGCCACATGCTCGGTGGCCCGCTGGCGATTTTCTCCTTGCTAACAGCCCTTGACATCGCCTTATAGTCATAAACCACTTCAAGAGGGCTGAAGCAGAAATCACACAGGTTGATGGGCTCAAGGTGTGACTCTCTCCCACATTTCCGGCATTGCAGGGCTCTGGCATAGGACACTTCAAAATCCTCCCGCTATCCTCTTCCTTATTTTTCTAAGGCTATCCTAGCTCCAGGGTATCGGCATAAGCCTTGGTGAGATTGTCCATAGTCATTGTAATATAATCGCCACTGATAGCATGCGCCACCTCAGCCTTAGGGTAATTCACACATGCGCCGCTGATTCCCTCGCCTGTGCTCGCTTTAAACTTGGTGTGGCAGTTCTCGCAATCAAGCACGTCTTCTACCAAAGAAAAGCCTCGCGACCTGCAGGGAGGACAGACACTGGCTCTGAGGTATATCTTATCTCCCAGCTGATATGACATAAAAGCCATTTTGGTGCCCTGGTTTGTGACTTCGAAGTGAATCATCTTCCCGCTATTCACGTCGCTTAAGGGAATAGACACCACATTACCTTCTACCTGGGCTGTTACCCAGGTTGGATGAATTATACCCGGCTTGCTTTCCGTTGTCGTTGGCTTCTGGGTAACACCAGGTGTCGGTGTTGCAATCAGAGTACCAGTCGTTGCTCCGCTGGCGCACCCAACAGTCACTAACGCTGCTATCACTATCAATGCCAATACTATCCTGATTCCCATCTAGAACTCCCTCCTCCTACAAACTCTAACATACCGGTTGTTTTTCTCTCAGCTCGACCTCTTCAACAATCTCCCCATCCCGCAATGCCACTATCCTTTTGGCACGCCTTGCCATGTCAGGACTATGTGTAACCATAATGATTGTATGCCCTTCCCTATTCAATTGTTCGAACAGACTCAATATCTCCCCACCTGCCTTCTGGTCTATATTTCCTGTTGGTTCATCCGCAAGAATAAGCGAGCAATCATTGATTAAAGCTCGCGCAATAGCCACCCGCTGCTGCTCACCTCCGCTCAACTGGCTGGGCTTATGCTTTATCCGGCCACCCAGCCCCACCTTCTGCAGTGCCTGAATCGCTTTTTTCTCATCACCATTACATGAGCCACAGAAAGTCAGGGGTAACAGCACATTCTCCAGCGCTGTGAGTGAAGGAATCAGATGATACTGTTGAAAGATATACGCAATCTTCTTTCTCCTGATATCCACAAAATCGTTTTCACTGAGGTTATCAATACGCATCCCGTCCAAAACAACTTCCCCGCCTGAAATACGTTCCAGTCCACCAATGACATTGAGAAGTGTAGACTTCCCACTCCCCGAAGGTCCAGTGATAGCTACGAAATCGCCATCATCTACTTTCGTGGAGACGTTATTGAGAGCAACCACCCTGGACTCGCCCTCGCCGTAAAACTTCGATACGCCTTTTATTTCAAGCATTTTCAAACCTCACAATGCCCTGAGTGAATCTGCCACTTTGATACCGGATGCACGAATCGCAGGGTACACGCTCGCCACTGCTGCAACGAAGACTGCCAGACCCAAAGCAGCTGGAAGGTACAGGGGAGCATAGCGTACAGCCAGGCCATCGAAAATAAGCGGGCCTATCACGTACGACAGCAAAGTACCTAATATGTACCCGATGACCCCACCCACCAGACCGACGACAAGGGCTTCATAGAGAAACATCTTAACTATCTGGTTTCTTGATGCACCTACCGACTTCATTATCCCGATATCCCTGACACGCTCGTGGACTGAGGACATCATGGTATTGACCACACCGAAGCTGCCAACAACGATGGTGATTCCAGCCAGAGCCAGCAGAAAATCGTTGACCTTCTCCATCAGATTCATCTCTGTCTGGGCTATTTGCTTCACTGCCACAGCCCTGATCCCGGGTATGGTTTTGTTAATGGCATCTGCGATGTACTCCACAGGGCACGCATTGCAGAGAGCCCGGATATCCATCGAGGAGATTAGCCCATCTTTCCCGAATGCCTGCTGAACAGTTTCGAGGGGAACGAATACCTGATAGTCATCGTTGGAGCCGGTCTCTCCCAGTACACCGACGACTGTTATCTCCCGGTCTTTAAGCAGAATGCTATCACCTGCATTTAGGCCCAGAGCTCCGCTTGCCCTCGCCCCGAGCATCGCCTCATCTTGCTGCTCAGGATACCTGCCATTTGATACCGTCCACCAGCTCTTGAGCTGTCTCTCCTGTTTCGGGTCGAAACCTACAACCATAACTGATGTGTCTTTGATCTTCGCGTTCACATAAAGCTTGGGGGCGATTGTTGCGATATCACCTTCATCCTCGATGCCAAGCGCCTCTCTTATCGCCCCATCCGTTATCTGCCTTATCTGGGGCAACCTCTCCTCGGCAATATAGTTGTCCCCCACCGCCAGAGTGCCCAGGCTCAAGTCACCCAGTTGCAAATCCACATCGCTGATTGCAGGCATCACCATCAAGTTGGGGCCATATTTGTCCAACTCGCCATAAATCTTCTGCTCGCCGGCGCGGGCAACCGTTAAGACTGCGACAAAAACAGCGACGCCAATCACCACGCCCAACGCCGTATAAAACACCCTCCGCCTTCTGCGCAAGATATCCTTAGCCACCACCTGATATAGTTTCATCTCACCACCCGACTTCTAGAAATGTTGTATGTGTAGGTTGAAGCGTTCGCTTCAGCGTTGCCTAGGCACGTTTAAGCGCCTGTTCCAAATCCTCTATCAGGTCGTCAACATGCTCCAAACCGATGGATAACCTGATTAGGTCGTTCGTAATGCCCACCTTCACCCTGAAGCTTTCGGGCATGGAGGCATGGCTCATGGTTGCTGGATGTTCTGCTAGCGAGTCGATGCCTCCCAGTGACTCAGCAAGTGAGAAAACTTTGACATTTCTCAAAAATGAGTTGACAGCACGCACCCTGCCCTTCATTTCAAAGGAGACCATACCGCCGCAGCCTTTCATTAGCTTTCTGGCAAACCTATATCCTGGATGAGACTTGAGACCAGGATAGTAAACCCTTTTCACTCTGGGATGTTTTTCCAGAAAGGCTGCTACGCTCATTGCATTTTTATTGTGCTGCTCCATCCTCACAGGAAGCGTCTTGATACCCCTCAACACCAGCCAGCAATCGAAGGGAGAGGCGCATGTACCCATCGCATTCAAGAGAAACTGCACCTTCTCCGACAGTTCGTCTGTGGCGGTTACCACAGCACCACCAACCACATCACAATGTCCGTTCAGGTACTTGGTTGTGGAATGAACCACCAGGTCAATTCCATGATCAAGCGGCCTCAAGAGATAGGGAGAAGGAAGCGTATTATCTGCCACCGTTAACAGGCCGTGCTTCCTGGCGATACCGGCGACCATGTCGACATCCACCACGTTCAACAGCGGGTTGGAGATAGTCTCAATCCAGATCATCCTGGTATTGGGCTTTATCGCAGCCTCGATCTCATTCCTGTTGCCCATATTGACAAAGGTGAACTCCAGACCAAAGCATTTCATTACACTCTCGAACAGCCTATAAGTTCCACCATAGAGATCCTGTTGCGCAATCACATGTTCTCCCTGTTTGAGGAGATGAATTACCGTGGTCTCCGCAGCCATACCGGTGGCGAAGGCAAAGCCAGCCTTACCACCTTCCAATACCGCAATGGTATCCTCCAGAGCTTTCCGGGTAGGATTACCCGACCGTGAATAATCGTAGCCCTTGGTCTTGCCTACGTCCTCGAAAACAAAAGTGGAAGTCTGATAGATAGGCAGCACAATAGCTCCGTACGCCGGGTCAGGGCCTCCATCGGAATGTATCGCCGCTGTCTCAAATCTCATACCTCGCTCCTTCTTCATATGCCTTCACCGTTGCTGAACATCTTCTCTATCTCAGTTATCTTTCTGTCCAGCTCCCCAGAGGCAGACTCCAAACCTTTCAACCCTTCAAGTTTCCTCAGGCGCTCCCTCAGGCTACCCTGTTCCTGTAAAATGAGTCTAATTGCCTCGCTGAAGGGGTCAGGCAATTTGCCATGCTCCAGGTCGATGACAGGTTTCTGACGGTCTTCAACCACCCGCGCTGGCACTCCAACTACGACAGCACCGGGAGGAACAGATTTCACGACTACGGAATTGGCGCCGACTCTGGCGCCATCGCCCACAGTGATAGGGCCAAGCAGTACCGCCGCTGCTCCAATAACCACATTATTCCCCAATGTGGGATGTCGTTTCTTTTTTTCCAGCGTTGTGCCGCCTAGGACCACCCCCTGATAAATCAGAACATCATCACCTATCTCCGCAGTCTCTCCGATGACCACGCCAGCCCCGTGGTCGATGAAAAACCTCCTGCCGATAACAGCGCCAGGATGGATTTCTATCGCTGTCAGGAAGCGAGTGAAATGAGAGAGCAGGCGAGCGAAAAAACGAATCCGATGTGTCCAGAGCCAGTGAGCTATACGATGCATCCACAAAGCGTGCAGCCCCGGATACAAGAAAATTACTTCCAGGATGTTTCGCGCTGCCGGGTCTTCAGAGAAGACAGTCCTGATGTCTTCTCTCATCTTTTTAAATAACAAGCCAGCCCCCTTGAATAAAGCTAGTTACTGCTCCTTGAAAAGCCAGGTGCTTAAATAGCGCTCGCCAGTATCGGGCAGTACTACTACGATGAGCTTGCCCCTGTTTTCGTTTCTTTTAGCTACTTCTAAAGCGGCCCAAGCAGCCGCTCCTGAGGATATACCTACCAGAATCCCCTCCTCTTTAGCCAGCCTCCTTGCAGTTTCCCCGGCATCTTCATTAGTTACCTTTATGATCTCATCAACCAAATCCGTTCTCAGCACCTGAGGCACAAAGCCAGCGCCGATGCCCTGAATCTTGTGAGGGCCAGCCTTGCCGCCGGAAAGCACAGGGGAGTCAGCAGGCTCCACTGCAACAGCCTTAAACCCCGGTTTCCTCTTCTTGATAACCTCGGCAACACCTGTGATAGTGCCTCCGGTCCCTATACCTGCAACCAAGATATCGACTTTACCATCTGTGTCTCGCCATATCTCCTCCGCAGTGATTTCCCTGTGGATTTTGGGATTGGCGGGGTTCTTGAACTGCTGAGGCATAAAAGAGTTTGGCGTCTCCGCCACCAATTCCTCCGCCTTTTTCACCGCCCCGGTCATTCCCTCTCCACCCGGCGTCAGCACCAACTCGGCGCCAAAGGCGCTAAGAAGCTGCCTGCGCTCCATTGACATCGTATCAGGCATGGTGAGAATCAATCTATACCCCTTAGCAGCGCAGACGAAGGCCAGGGCTATCCCTGTATTGCCGCTGGTTGGCTCTATGATAACTGAATCCTTGTTAATCTGCCCCGCCTCTTCCGCAGCCTGAATCATAGAGACACCTATCCTGTCCTTGACACTGCTGCAGGGATTGAAGGACTCGAGCTTTGCCACCACCTCAGCCCCCAGCCCTTTTGTTACCTTGTTTAATCTGACCAGCGGGGTATTCCCTATCAATTCGATTATGGAGTTAGCTATCTTCGCCATTTTATGTAACCCCTTTTATCAGGTTACCTGTTCAAATCACGTTCTGAAAAAATTCATTG
>DATKWL010000259.1:0-6584 GCA_035529555.1 Dehalococcoidia bacterium
GATACCACTATCACCATGAACGGTAACTATACCATCGTAGCTAACTTCCAGGCAGAACTACTGCCGGGACCGGCGCAGGCGATGAGAGACCTGCCAGCCGCTGCACAACTTCCCGGCGCGACCTTCGATGTGATAGTGACCTTCATAGCGCCTGAAGACGACTTCAATGCTATCGGTCTTGCAGACACCGTGCCGACGGGCTGGGCGATACAAGTAGATAAAACATGGTGTACACCGAACGCGGATGCCGCGACCATAATCGGTGGCCCGGCCCAGTACGCCTGGTTCGGGCCTTATAGCTCCGGCCAGACGTTTACCGCACTATACAAGGTAACCGTTCCGGGCGGCGCAGGTGCGGGCATGTACACATTCAGTGGACAGTTTGACTATAAGATAGGCGCTGTCGGTCAACCCATTGAAGGAATCGGTGGCGACCAGCAGGTGGAAGTAGCACTTGCACCTACGCCGACGCCGACACCCACACCGACGCCTACAGCGACGCCATATGTACCGCCGGGTGGTGGTGGTGTACCGCCGCCGGCTACCCCGACGCCGACACCGGTTGTTACACCGACGCCGACGCCGACACCGATGCCTACGGTGCCGCCAATACCCGAGCCAACACCGATTAATCTGGGAGGCGTTATAGATGACCAGGGTGTGGTGCAGCAGACTGTAACCTATTCGATACTTGACGGGCAGGCGGTGCTGACCATCCCTGCAGGCACGAAGGTGTTGACTGCAACCGGACAGCCGTTGCAGCAGATTGCGGTGACTGAGGTGTGCTTCGATATACCTGAGAGTCAGTGTGTTGTAGGTTGTGCTTATGATTACAAGCCGGATGGAGCTACATTTGCCCCTCCGGTTACCCTGACTATAAAGTATGACCCGGGATTGATTCCGTCAGGAGTAACAGAAGCAGAACTGGTGTTAGCATACTATGACACAGCGACCAGCAAGTGGGTTACGCTTACTTCGACTGTGGATACGGTGAACAATACTGTATCGGCTCAGGTAAGCGAATTCACGATGTTTGCAGTATATAGCTGCAAACCGGCAGTGACGCCGACACCGGTAGTAACGCCGACACCCGTAGTGACCCCGACCCCGACTCCGACACCTGAGGAGGGGGAAGGCTCGAATATCTGGGTCATCATCGGGCCGATACTGGGCGTGATTGCTATAGGTGGCCTGGTGGCATACTGGTACTTCAGGGTGAGGAAAAAAACACCGAAGACGAGTTGAGGTAGTTAAGGTTTAAATTAAGAGAGGTCTGGCGAAAGCCAGACCTCTCTTTTTTTATTGCAAATTGAAAAGTGCAGAATGAAAAGTGAAAAGGGAGGATCGGGGCTAGCCCAGCTTGCCAAGTTGGCGGCCGCCGAGGAGGTGGATGTGGAGATGGGGCACAATCTGCCCGCCCTCAGGTCCGCAGTTTATCACCAGGCGGAATCCGGATGCGGCGACGCCGTTCTCCCTGGCCAGCTTGTTGGCGATACTTACCAGATGCCCCATAAGCTGTTCTTCGTCTTCCGTGAGGTCGGCAACGCAGTCGACGTGTTTCCTGGGGACAATCAGGATGTGCACAGGGGCTTTGGGGTTGATGTCGGGGAAGGCTATCGCCTGCTCATCCTGATAGATGACATTGCTCTTGACCTCACCCTTGGCGATGCGACAGAAGATACAATCCATATTTTTACCCTGTAGAGAAGTTTTTATTGCAAATTGAAAATTGCAAAGTGAAAAATGCAAAAGGGGCTATCAGCATTCAGCGGTCAGCTTTCAGTCCCCTCAACCCCACCGGATTGCCACGTCTTTCCCGAGAGAAAAGGATGCAATGACATGATTTAGTGGTCAGGGGCGAAGCATCGCTTCGCCCCTACAATATATGCAAAATGTTACAGCCCGATCTGCTGGGCGACGATTTCGCGGTGATAGTCGGCGTCGCCGAAGGCAAGCTCCGAGGCCTTGGCGCGGCGATAGTAGAGCTGCATGTCGTGGTCTTTGATGAAGCCGATGCCGCCGTGAATCTGATGTCCCTCGGAGCAGGTGCGGCGGTAAGCCTCGCTGACCCACGCCTTGGCCATGGAGACCTCCATAGCGCAGGGCAGTCCTTCACTGAGCTTCCAGGCAGCCTCATAGGCGATGAAGCGGGCGCCATCCACATCTGTAACCATGTTGGCGCACTTGTGCTGAATGGCCTGGAAGCTGCCGATGGGCTTGCCGAACTGCACCCTTTCCTTGGCATAATTGGTGGTCATCTCCAGCACCTGCTGGGAGCCGCCCACCATCCAGGCGCACTGAGCCAGTATGCCGTAGGGCAGCATCTTTTCGATTAATTCCCAGCCCTGGTCGAGCTTGCCCAGGATATTCTTCTTGGGCACTTTTACCTTGTCGAAAACGACCTCGAATTGTTTATCGGTGCCCATTGTTTTTAACGGCGTAAGCTTTATGCCGGGGCTCTTGGCATCGACCAGGAAGAGCGTTATCCCCTCTGCTTTATTCTTGCTCTCTTTGGTTCTGGCTGCCACCAGCAGATAGCTGGCGATGTGCGCATCCTGGATGAACAGCTTGGTGCCGCTGATGAGGAAGTGGTCCCCCTCAGCGGTGGCTTTGGCCTCCACGCCATCCGGCTTCCAGGAGGCACTGGGCTCGGTGAGCGCCAGGCTCATAATCATCTCACCCTTGGCTATTTTGGACAGGAACTCCTTTTTCTGCTCATCGGTGCCTGCCAGCAAAATGGGCATGCCGCAGTACACTACGGTATTCATGAAAGGAGCGGGCACAATCGCCCTGCCCAGTTCCTCGATGAGCACAGCCAGGTCGAGGAAGGTCATACCCGAGCCTCCGTAGGCTTCGGGGTAGGCCAGTCCCATCCAGCCCAGCTCCGCAATGTCCTTCCAGAGCTTGGGAGAATAGCCAGTATTATCCTCCTCCATCTGTCTGACCATTGTTTTGGGACACTCTTTCACCAGAAAGTCGCGGGACGAGTTTCTCAGCATTTCCTGTTCTTCGCTAAGCGCGAAATCCATGTTATCCTCCCCTGTTCTTGTTGATAAGTATATAGCTACATTCTGGGCAGGCCCAGCCCCTGGGTAGCGATGATAATACGCTGTATTTCAGAAGTGCCTCCGGCAATAGTAAGGCTCAGGTTCCACATGTAGTCTCGCGTGATGTTCCCGGCAAGCTTGGCACATTTAGAGCCCGGTACAAGCTGCGCATACGGTCCCAGTATCTCGAGCCCTATGGCGGCAACCCTCTGCATCAGCTCGCTGCCGAACAGCTTGATGATGGCGCCGACGCTGGTTACATCCTGATTTGTTGCCTGCACCCATGCCACACGGTAGGCAAGCAAGCGGCAGACCTGAATCTCAATAGCCATCTCAGCGAGTTTGTGCCGAATCACGGGGTTCTCGGCCAGCGGTTTGCCGTTTAACTTTGTCTCTTTGCAGTACTCGACAAGTTGCTCGACGATTTTCTGCGGCATGGAGGCGAAGCCGAGGCCAGACCTCTCGATATTGACCAGCGCCATGGCGGCGAGCCAGCCGCGGCCTCTTTCGCCCACCATGTTCTCTTTGGGCACTTTGACATCATCGAAGAAGGCCTCGCAGAGGTGCGCAACGCCCTCCAGGCTCTCCAGTCGTCTAACGGTGATGCCGGGGGTTTTCATATCTATGAGGAACATGCTCAGCATGCGGGAACGCTTGGGGGCATCGGGGTCTGACATCAGGGGGGCGAAGCACCAGTGTGCCCTGTGAGCCCCTGTAGTCCAGATTTTCTGGCCGTTGACCAGGAAGTAGTCCCCTTTATCCTGTGCCTTGACCTGGACGCCTCCCAGGTCGGAGCCTGCGCCGGGCTCGCTGAATCCCTGACACCAGTACACCTGACCGCTGGCGATGCCGGGAAGATGTTGTTTTCTCTGTTCATCGTTGCCGAAGTGCAGCAGGAGGGCTGCTATCATCTTCCAGCGGAACCAGTAGTCCTGAGCCGGCGCTCTGAAGTAAGCCAGCTCCTCGCCGAATAGGGCGTCCTCCCAGTTGGGTCGCTCCTGGCCGCCGTACTCCTTGGGCCAGGGGGCTGATATCCATCCATTGTCGCCGATTTTCTTGAGGAATTTCCGAGTGAACTCCCACCACTCGTCTGTTTCGTCTTCCGGCGCCCCTCCGGTCAGCCAGTCCGGAGGAAGCTCCTTCGTCAGAAAGTTTTTTATCTTCTGACGAAACTTATCCTGCTCTTCAGTGAATCGGAAATCCATGCATCACTTCCTTTCCTTATGGATTGCCCTGACCTCCTCTTCACCGCTCAAACACACATACACTGAGATTGCTTCGTTGTCCGCCAGAGGCGGACTCCTCGCAAAGACATAAAAACTTATCTCTGCCTTAGCTCACATCTATCGCCAGGCAGGTTACCGTTCGCGCTATGCCACCTACGGGATGGATATGATTGGTGACCAGGTTGCCTACAGCGGTTAAATCTGACCCCTCAACCACTGCGATGACATCGTAGGGCCCGGTAACTGCGTGTACCTCTTTCATGCCCTTCATCTTGCTGAGTGCATGGACGACGTCCTTTGTCTTGCCAACCGAGGTTTCAATAAGTACATAGGCTCTGGCAGCCATTGGCTTATCCCCCTTTCCACCTAGTCTTAAGCAGATAGTACATCACTATCTCTCCCACTGCCGCACACGATAAGGGACAGACCCGCCACATTATACCTCGCTCCAGCCTTTTTGAAAAGAGCCTGTTTGAGAAAAGTATTCGCATCCTATATAATGAGGCGAGTTGGAACAAGGTGAATAAAATGCGGACCATGGGGAGGCATTTCCTTCTCGACCTGAAGGAGTGCAACAAAGACCGTCTCGATGATTTGGATTTCATCAAGGATGTCCTGCACTACGTGGCCAAAGATGCCGGCAACGCTGTGATAGGGGAGTCCTTTCATCGCTTCCTGCCCCAGGGAATCAGCGGCGTGGTGTTAATTACCGGCGCCCACCTCTGTATACATACCTGGCCGGAATACGGCTATGCCGCTATCGATGTGTTCACCTATGGTGACCTGTTTCGTCCCGAGGAAGCAGCCAAACTGATGATAGATAGACTTGAGTCAGGCAATCCCTCCGTTGTCGAGTTGAAAAGGGGGCTTTAATCAATGACGAAAGAGACACCGATAAACTGGTTCTGGGATTGCGTTAGCCCCACCTATATCCAGCAGTTCAGCGTCAGCGCTATGCCGTACACCGGAAAATCGAAGTTCCAGTCCATTCAGGTGCTGGATACTGCCAGCTTCGGCAGGTGTTTGATTCTGGACGGCAAGATTCAATGCAGTGAGACGGATGAGTTTATCTATCATGAGGCGCTGGTGCATCCCGCGATGATTGCTCATCCCAAACCTGAGACCGTTTTCATTGCCGGAGGTGGTGAGGGTGCTACGCTGAGAGAGGTGCTTAAATATAAGACCGTAAAAAGGGTGGTGATGGTCGATATAGATAGGAAAGTGCCCGAGATATGCAAAAAATACCTGCCTTCTCTGAGTGAGGGCGCTTTCGAGGACAAGCGTGTCGAACTTCTGCACATGGATGCCCTGAAATATATAGACGAGACGAAGGATAAATTCGATGTGATGGTGATTGACCTCACCGAGCCTCTGGAGGAGGGGCCAGCCTATCTGCTGTTCACCAAGGAGTTCTATCGAGACCTTGGTAAGAAGTTGAAGAAGGGCGGTTTGATGTCGCTTCAGGCCGGCACCACCGCATTGGTGACCCCGTCAACGTTTCTGGCGGTAATAAATACACTGGGCAAGGTGTTTCGCATAGTCGCCCCTTACCAGGTCGAAGTACCTTCCTTCGGCGGTCCCTGGGGTTTCGCCGTGGTTTCGCAGGGGCCTGACCCGCGCTTGCTTTTGCAGGAGGAAATCGACCGCAGGATAAAGAGGCGTGTCATCAGACCGCTGCGCATGTACGATGGGGCTGCGCATCCCGGGCTGTTCTCCCTGCCCCGATACCTCCGCAAGCAGTTGGCTGAGGAAAAGACAGTCATCACCAGGGACAAACCCTTTTTCACCTATTAATGCCGCTGTGAAGCTTTCAGCCTTCAGCTATCAGTATGTTGCTTAATGTTTTGCGAGAATCAACTATGGATGTTTTAGCTGGACTCAATTCCCCTCAGAAGGAAGCTGTACAGACCATTGAGGGCCCTTTGCTTATCGTGGCTGGACCCGGGTCGGGCAAGACTCGCGTTATCGCACATCGCGTGGCTTACCTTATAACCGTCTGCGGCATCAGCCCTTACCGCATCCTGGCGGTTACCTTCACCAACAAGGCAGCCCGCGAGATGAAGGAAAGGGTCTATCACCTGCTGGGACGCACTGTGGAAGGTCTGACGCTGGGCACCTTCCATGCTACCTGCGCCCGCATCCTGCGCATAGAGGCTCAGCATGTCGGTATAAGCAAGGATTTTCTTATCTATGACGATAGCGACCAGGTCAGCCTGCTGAAGCGTGCTATCGAGCAGATAGGGCTGGACCCCAAGCAATACCCGCCGCGAGCCATCGGTACAGCCATCTCTGCCGCCAAGTCAGGGCTGCT
>DATKWL010000260.1:0-4426 GCA_035529555.1 Dehalococcoidia bacterium
AAAATTTCTCGATAAGTATGAGAACCAGCTTAAAAGTCCGCCCAAGGGATTGACCTACCAGGACTGCTATGATACGGTAACCGGAAAGCTGACCAATGCGGAATATGTGAGAAATGTTGACAGGATCAGGGATGAGCTGAAGAATTTAGGTTTACCTGTGAAGAAGAGCACATAATGAGCAGTAATCCGCCAAACCTCCTGCAATCAACACTGGAAGGTGAGCTGTTTCGGAGGGGGAGCGGATGAGAATTCAGGTTATGAGGATCTGGTACGGGCAGTAGTGATGAAGAAAAAGACTGTTCATTGTTAGCGAATGTTTTATGCTCTTGTAGAAACCCGAATTATGTATCGATGCAAATCCACCGCCAAAGTGCAGGCAGGGTATGATGGAATCGATTGTTCGTGAACTCCAGAAAACGCACGATATAATAGGGCGGAGGGATGAATTAACCACCGCCCTAATTGCTGTGCAGGCAGGGAAACATATTCTGTTTGAGGGAGCGGTGGGAGTCGGTAAAACTACCATAGCCCTCGCAGTGGCAGCCCATCTCAAGAGAAAAATCGTGAGAATCGACGGTGATGAGCGCTATACTGAGCAAAAACTCGCCGGATGGTATGATCCTCCCCTTGTTCTTGCAAAGGGATATACCAAAGAGGCCTTCATCCATGGCCCTCTTTCCAAAGCGATGCTCGAAGGAGCAATACTCCTCTTAAACGAGCTGAATAGGATGCCGGAGGGCACCCAGAACGTCATGCTCTCCGCTATGGACGAAAGAACGATTCATATTCCGAAATACGGTGCGATTGATGCAGAGGGAAGGTTCATGATCATCGCGACCCAAAATCCTGATGAGTACATCGGCACCTCTCAGCTCAGTGAAGCCCTGAAAGACCGCTTTATCTGCATCAATCTGGGCTATCAGTCCGAAGAAGCGGAGAGGAAGATCGTCAAATTGCGCTCGGCATGCAGGGATGAAGATATAATAGACGTCTCGGTCTCCATTGCTCGCATGACCCGTGAAGAAAAAGAGATAAGGAGAGGGTCCTCCGTGCGGGGCGCCATAGATCTCTCCGATATGTTCTGGACCACCTATGACTCCTTCAATGATGATCTCGATAAATGGGTGAGGTGCGCCGAGCCTGCCTTGCTCACCAAAATCGAGCTTCAGGATTTCTCTCGTGAGAAGTTCATTGAACTGCTGAAAGGAATAATTGAAAAAGCACTCGAAATGCAAAGAACAGGAAAGACCAGCTCAAAAGCCGGGCGGAAAAACGTAAAACCCGAAATCGATTGGACTCCCGATGCACTAATTGAAAAAAAAAAGTAGCGATTGATATTCATGGTCTTCTGAGTAAACTTGAAATCGCAATGGAAGGGCACCAATTCCAGGACATCCTTGCCCTCCTCTATAGAATCCCTCCTTCGCTCAACGAAATACTTAACAATGCATATCTTGACGAAATCATCACCAGGGTTATGAGTCTTGAGACGGGGTTTCTCCAGGTGAAACTGTTGGCTATGTTGATGGAACGCGCTGATCTGGAAAAGAAACTCGAGATCAGGAAAATTCTGCTTCAGAAGATTGTCTTCATGTCGCGTAAGATTGCCGCAGGAGCTTCCGGAATTAAAAAGACAGTGGTGACTCAGTATCGTCCAGGCCTCGACGAGCTTGAAGTTGACAGAACCCTTGAAGCACAAATCGGGTCGCCTGTTCTCGATTATGAAAACATCTACTGCTATGAAAAGATAAAGCAGAAGAGCTCCTATCTGCTTATGCTCGATGTTTCCAACTCAATGCATCAGGAGAAGATCATGGTCGGTGCGATCGCAACGGGAGTCTTTGCCAGCAAACTGCGTCACGATTTCTATGGTGTGCTCACTTTTGCCCGTGAAGCCTCATTCTTGAAGCGTGTGGCTGAGCCTAACGATCTCGTAACTCTCATGGATAAAATGCTCGACATAAAAAGTGGCGGCACGACGAATATCCGAGAGGCACTGCTGCAGGGACTTGTGCACCTGAACGAGTCCAAAACCATGTCCAAAACGGGTATTATCGTTACTGATGGCTGGTCAACTGTGGGAGGCGATCCTGTGGAGGCCGCCGCAAAGTACGATAGGTTGCATGTACTGGGTATCTCCTTCGGTACCGGGGGTTCGGACCCAAATACTAACTCCCAAATGGCAAAAAAGGGGAAAGGAAGGTACATGTATGTCAAAAAGTATGATGATCTTCCCATAGCCATTACAAAAATACTCACAAATAAGAGACCTTTCCTTTAAGTATCAGAGATCACAGTGGCTGGGCTAACCCCCATTTCTCACAAATCACCGTAAATATTACAGAATGGGGGTTTTAGCGCTTTCCTCATCGTAAATAATATTTTTTACATCTGCCAACGGCTATACAATCTGATTGCAAAGCAATTTGTGAGAAAACCGCACCAAGCTTAAAAATGGACCGGCTTTGATCTGGTTTCTATTATAGATGTCAATTTTGTACTCTCACTAAAAGGTGAGGTACACCCACCATTATTTTCAGAAATCCCCTGGGAATTTCATAATTTCTATATTTTTGACAGGATGTGCTGTGATGGGCAGCATATTTGCGGGATGTCTTTCGTTTTTCGGAAAAAAAAGCATTCGGAAATACTTCATGGGCGAATCGGGAGATTTACGCGACTTTATTTCCATATATTGAAAAATTTAGAATTATCAAAAACTATCAATTTATTAAAATTATTTAATTTTAATTAAAAATTATCCTTGACAGATATTTAAAATCCATGGTAAAATGTTTACCTGTCTATACAGCTGTTATTCTTGACAGACTGTTTTGTGAGGGGTGAAATGAGTACTCTATAGGTAAACATAGGGATTTTCGGGGCCTATTTTCGTATATAATGATGAATTTCGAATTATAACAGGTCTATCAATTACCCTTCCGGTAAAACACTAAAAAAAACTTGACAAGCCGGGGGGATATAATCGCAACAAATATTATGTAAAAACCAAACTATTGCATTATTAAAAAATATCAAGCTTTGGATAAACATATGCATTCTATTAACAGCTTACTTGATCTTTGAAAGATGGGTTAAGAATTAATAACCCAAAAAATCTTAAAAAGGAGGAACTAAATGAGAATGAAACAATTACGAAAACTAGTTGTTCCTATCTCGCTAGTTGCAGTGATGGTACTAGCTATACCCTGGGCAGCCAGTGCCCGTAAGAAAAAGGCACCCACGGCAGAAGCACCTTCACAAGTGTCAGAAGCGATATCTGGACTCCCTGCTGGGCTTACACTAGACGAAGTGGTTATATTAAGCCACCTGCCTGACCAGCAGATAGGAGTCGAGTACCCCATAGGAGAGACGATCCACGTCGGTTTCCTCTGCGCGCTGTCTGGGCCTGATGCTGGATGGGGACTCCCCGGGCTTACCGGAAATACAATCTGGATTGATGCAGTGAATAAGACAGGTGGCCTCCTCGTCGGTGGGAAAAGATACCCGTTGGAAATACACCCATTTGACGATGAGGCTGTCGCCTCGAAAGCTCTCCAGGGTGCCAGAGAGTTGGTGCTGGAGCATGATGTGAAATTCATCAGTGCCATTGGAGGCGATGCTGCGAAGGCCACTGCTCCCTTCCTCACGGAGAACAAGGTGATCTACGCTTCCCTGGTCCCTACCGACTGCGATCCTAAAAGGCCATACGTCGTCGCTGGCGGCGATATAACGCCCCAGTGCAACATGTTCAACGCGCTAATAGCCAAGATGAATTTGCCCAGTGAAGAAGAGCTGGGGAGACCGCTGACATATGCGTTAACCACTCAGGACTGCATCATGTCCCGCCAGGTTGGGGCTTGGGAGATCGGCGCAGCTAAGGCCATGGGGTTCAAGATAGTCTATGAGGAGTTCTTCGGCGTTGATACAACCGACTTCGCCCCGATAATTACCGCCGTGATGGCGTCAAAACCTGATGTTATCAGCCTCTGTGAGGCCTGGCCCGAATACCAAACCATGATGTGGGAGCAGTTGTTCCTGCAGGGATATGAGGGAGTGGTTGTCCAGAACTACGCCGACTGGGAAACCAACCTCACGAAGATCCCACCGGAGTATGCTGCCGCTCAAAAGGGTATAGACAGCTTCCCCTTGATGGATGACCCGTGGTGGGGTGAAACTTCATGGCAGGCTTCTTTCACCAACGTGTGGAACGTAAGATACGGCCCGGGGGCTCCCGAGGACGTCAAGCGCACCATGACCGGCATCGACTGGGACCACATGATATGGCTCATACCGTGGTGCATCGGCGCCCAGATTGCCGGTGAGGAAACACCGGGAGAGTGGCCTTCCAACGATGCTATCCTGGCTGCACTGAGGGCACAGCCGTCGTTCCCCACCATCCTCGGCCCGGGACACATGAGCGGCA
>DATKWL010000261.1:0-5063 GCA_035529555.1 Dehalococcoidia bacterium
TAAGGATTGCATAAATCCTTATGGAATTTGAGTACGCATTCACTGCACCCGTTTGCAACCTTTTTAAACTTCAGGCCTATGAAATCGCGAAACGGGCTGAATCCTTTCGACAGGGGAGACAGTTTCTTCGACATGAGGCATTCCTCCATAATCAGATGACATTCTACAGTTTGAGAGCGTACGGACATCATTGTATCACGTCAGATGAATTCATAAAATAAAGATAGCGGAGTAGGGGGAGGCCCTTATGTCTGCTCGCTGCAATATTGACAAACGGGGTTTGACCGCCTAAAGTGTCCTTTACCGAGCTTTGTTATGAGAGTGACAGAACGCATGTGAATCCATTTCCAAGCTTGCCCGGAAATTTGAGGGCAAATATGCCAAGGGAAATAAATAGTGAAGCAATCGGGCGCAATTTTTTTAGTCAACAGAGATGGAAAGATTCTGCTAGTGCACCCTTCAGGCAAATATAATAAAAATGCGCCCTGGCTGCCTCCGAAGGAAGAGATAGAGGCAGATGAGACTCCCCAGCAGGCAGCAGAGCGCGCGGTGGTCGAGGAGCTGGGGCTGACGCCTGATTCTTACACCGATATCAAAGATTTGGGCTCCGTCACTTATAGAACAAAGTCCAAGATGATATGGTGCTTCACAGCAAGGTATCTGGAAAAAAATGATGCTGTCCGTCTGGACTGGGAGAATGACCGCTACGGCTGGTTCACGGCCGACGAAGCACAGCGTATAATAAAAGAGGAGTTTGCGCCTCTGATTGCAAACGCCGTTCGGTTGGTCAGCCCATCCGAGGCTTAAACCACAAAAAGGATGCTAACTTGTCCGAACTATACGGGTACGCTGGCAAGATTCTGCGTGTAGATTTATCTACCGGCAAAATAACCCATATACCGACTCTGAACTATGCTCAAAGGTTCCTCGGCGGCAGAGGCATCGCTGGCAAAATTTACTGGGATGAAGTGCCACCCGAGGTTAAAGCCTTCGACCCCCAGAACAGGTTGATATTCGCTACCGGCCCCGTGGCTGGGCTTAAAGGCGTCAGCGGCTCTAGATGGGTGGTCTGTGGCAAGTCCGCTCTAACCTCCCCTGAGCATTTCAACTACGCCAATCTGGGTGGGGACTGGGGCGCTCAACTGAAGCTCGCTGGCTACGATGCGCTGGTGGTTCAGGGCAAGTCCAATAAGCCTGTATATCTACTGATACAGGATGAGAATGTTCAAATTAAGGATGCCTCCGCTTTATGGGGTAAAAGCACTATAGAAACCAGAGAGAGCCTGAAAGAACAACTGGGAAGCTCAGTTAGCGTTGTAGCGACAGGGCCAGCCGGGGAAAACCTGATCACCTTCGCCTCCATCCTTGCCGACAAAGATGCCAGTGGTTCCAGTGGACTCGGAGCCGTCATGGGCTCCAAGCAACTCAAAGCCATAGCGGTAAGAGGCAGCGGCAAGGTAAAGATTGCTGACCCGAAAAAATATCGAGAGCTGGCAGATTATGCCCGCGAATTGAGAAAAGGGTTCGGCATGGGCATAACCCCGGGTGTAGACCAGGGCATGAAGCTGAAGAGAAACTATTGCTATGGCTGCTCAGGCGGGTTCTGCTTCAGGTCAACTTATAAAGCCTCCAACGGCAAAGTGGGCAAATACATGTGCGGCTCCGCGACCTTCTACATACTGAGGGCGCGCAAATACTACGCCGAATGGAACGAGGTGCCATTCTCCGCCAGTATGATTTGCAACGAGTATGGAGTCGATACCCATCAAATAGATGTGATGATGCAATGGCTCTCAAAATGCTATCAAGCGGGCATCCTTACCGATGAAAACACCGGCATCCCTCTTTCCAAACAGGGAAGCCTGGAGTTCATAGAGACCCTGGTGAGGAAGATTGCGTTGAGAGAAGGGTTTGGAGATATCCTGGCTCAGGGAACTATTAGGGCAGCCAAGGCAGTGGGACATAAGGCAGAAGAGCTGCTTACCGACTATATCACCAACACGGGACACTTTGCCCTGATAGAGGGCCCCAGGATGTATATTTCCACCGGTCTGCTCTATGCTATGGAGCCGAGGCAGCCCATGAGCCAGTTGAACGAGATGGGTTCTTTAAATTTGTGGCTGATGTGGGTTTATAAGCAGGAAGGCGCATTTGTTTCCAATGACGTGTTTCGTGCCATCGGCAAGAGATTTATGGGAAGCGAGGCAGCGGTGGACTTCACCACCTACGGAGGTAAGGCGCTGGCAGCAAAGATGATACAGGACCGCGAATATGCCAAGGACTGCCTGATTCTGTGCAGCTACCTGTTCCCCATCATGTTCTCCAGGAACACTCCGAACCATGTAGGCGACCCCACCATTGAAAGCAGGATACTCTCCGCAATTACAGGCAACGAGATAGATGAGACTGAACTTTACAGGATTGGTGAGCGTGTATTCAACCTGCAAAGAGCGATACTTGTCAGGGAAGGGCACAGAGGAAGAGAAAGCGACAAGATTTCCGAGCATAACTTCACCAAGCCTCTGAAATTCGACCTGCATAACCCCGAACTGCTTTCGCCTGGTAAAGGCAATGAGGTGGTAAGTAAAAAAGGAGCTGTACTCGACAGGGATAAGTTCGAGGAAGTTAAAGATGAGTATTACCGGCTGAGGGGCTGGGATATTGCCACAGGTCTGCAAACTGAGGCCAAGCTCAAGGAACTAGACCTGCGAGACATGATAGAAGATTTGGCGCGCAGACACCTCATAGCCAACACAGGGTCTATGGCATAAAAATATCTTTATGTACGGCAAACACAGAATCAGTTGCTATACGCCTCACCAATTAACAGCAACCTTCGAGTTCGACTGGAATCAATTACTACTTTAAAGCCTTCATGAAATCAGCCATACTCATGGCGGCCAGCGTCAGGGTCTGAAGCGTGCCCCTGGCCCCCAGTTCCAGCGCAACCTTGACTACAACATCGTTGCTTGGTGCGTCAAGGATATTCACGAAATCATATGGTCCCAGAACAGCATATTGCGATAGTATCTTCACACCCATCGCTTCGACCTCTTTGTTGACCTCCTGTATCCTTGCCGGGTTCTGTTTTACAGTTTTTCTCCCCTCATCGGTTAGCGTCGTGAGCATGATGTAGGTTGCCATTGGTCTTACCTCCCTTCCCGATTTCCTATTTAACTATAAGCGCATTTGAACTAATGAGATACAAGCACAAATGCAGAAACAGGTTCCTCTTACGAGGAAGCAAACAGGAACGAGGAGGAGTCCAATTAGCCCGGGATGCTCCTGGGCGATTCAATGTGGGATTCTTGTATCACTTTCAACGGCATTTGTCAACCCGTTCACCCCAGCGCAATTCAAACATTACACCGACACGCAGTTATTGTGGTAGAATCTGCACAACGAAACTGCTGTAATCTTCAGTGTAAGGGAGGAAAGAATGGAGAAATGGCTGCTTACAGTGGAGAGCAACTGCGCTGACCCATCGAGGGAGAACGAATTCAACAAATGGTATGATACCGTCCACCTTCCCGATATCTTGGAGACGCCTGGGTTTGTGCGAGCCACGCGGTATGAGAACACAAACCCAAGTGAAGGGCAGGGCAAGTTTCTCGCCATGTATGAGATTGAAAGCGATGATATGGCGCAAACACTGGCAGCATTTGCGGAGAATCAAAATAAAAAGGCGGAACAAGGACGACTGAGCGACCTCATTATGGCTGTAGGCGGAGGACTCTACCGACTGATAACGCCTCCTATGAAAGGTAAGAAAATACGGAGATGAAAAACTTTTTGGAATGATGCGAAGGATACTGAGGTGACGAAACAATACGGATACGCCGGCAAGATTCTGAAAGTAGATTTGTCATCGGGTAATATCAGCGAAATTCCTACTGCGAATTATTCTGACCTCTTCCTGGGAGGTCGCGGCATCGCTGCAAAAATCTACTGGGACGAAGTTTCCCCCGAGATAGATGCCACCGACCCCGAGAACAGACTCATCTTCATGACAGGGCCGGTCTGCGGCGTGCCGGGATTCGCCAGCAGATTCCAGATTTGCGGTAAGGCTATCGCCACCAATAAATTCTCTTACTGCAATCTGGGTGGTTCCTGGGGCGCTCAACTAAAGGCTGCGGGTTACGATGGCGTTATAGTTCATGGAAAAGCGTATAAGCCCGTATATATCTCGATTGAAGGCGACAAAGTAAGCCTGAGAGATGCATCCCATCTCAATGGCAAGGGCGGTTTTTACGTCGATAAGAAAATAAAGGAGGAACTTGGCCAGGCAGTCCGGGTAGTGACCGTAGGTCCTGCAGGCGACAATATGGTCAGCTTCGCTACTTTTCTGGCTTCTGACGATTCGGTAGGCGCTGGAGGACTGGCAGGTGTGATGGGCTCCAAGAATCTCAAAGCCATCGCCGTCAGAGGCGATAAGAAGGTTGCAGCAGCCAATCCGGATAAGGTATCGAAGCTGAGGAGCAGGATTCGTGATTTGCATCCCGGCTTCATCGAGTCTTTACTTCTCACAGGCATTATAACCCCCGCAAGCAGGTTTAAGAAAAGCGTCTGTCAGGCCTGTCCCACCGGATGCGTGCGCGCCACCTACAAAAAGCCGGACGGCGATGAGCGCAAGTTCATGTGCCAGGCTGCACTTTTCTATGAGACCCGCGCGCAGCGCTATTACGGAGATACTGAGGTCGCCCTCAAGGCAACTGAGATCTGCGATGACTATGGCCTGGATACCCGCGCAACTGAGACCATGATTATGTGGCTGAGCAGATGCCGTCACGAGGGTGTTCTAACTGAGGAGCAAACAGGCATACCTCTTTCTAAAATCGGAAGCTATGAGTTCATTGAGACTCTGGTGAGGAAGATTGCGCACCGAGAGGGAATCGGCGACCTTCTGGCTAAAGGCACCCACAAAGCCGCGGATAGCCTGGGCGACAAAGCAAAAAGACTTATCAAGGATTATATGACCAAGACCGGCGACAATGAAATATACGGCCCGAGGCAATATATTACCACCGGCATCTTCTATGCAATAGAGCCCCGATTCCCCATTC
>DATKWL010000262.1:0-6979 GCA_035529555.1 Dehalococcoidia bacterium
TCAGTGTAATGGCGAAGTGCTCTGATTCTCCCGTGAAGTAAGGCATTACAGCATCTATGGCTTTGTTTGTCTCAGAGACTATCCAATCCCTGTCTGCAATCGTCTTGAGGAAATCTTCTATTTCTGCCCTGTCGATTGTTAACATGTAGGGCATTTTATCCATGTTCTTCAGAACTTCGTCGGTGGCCTGGGAGATTGCCTCGTCGTAGAGGGTATTGAATGCCTCACCGCCCAATATGTCGTCTTTGATAACCTGAGCGGCTGTTTCTACCCTGTCCTTGAATTTTGCAGTGTAGGAGAAGCTGTCGGTGCTTCCCAGTATGTAGGGGATAACGGTTTCAGTTGCCGATTCGACCCGCTCCTCCAGCCACTCGGGCGGCAGTATCTCTCTGGCAGCGGAAACCAGGTCGTCTTTAATTTCAGTGAGGTCAATCTTAAAATCAGAGGATTCGTTTGTTTCTATCTCATCCAGAGCTGCTGGCAAGGCTTCATCGTAGAGAAAATTATAAATATCGGCCTGTCGAAGCTGTTCGTTGTAGAATCCCGGGTTGCCCAGAGTGCAATTGGCCTGGGTAATAACGAGCACAACTAAAAACAGGAGGAAGAAGAAGATAATGAAAGGGACGGCTACTATTCTTCTAACCCACATCATGGTAATTAGCGCGGCAGAATTACTGAGGCAATCCTAATTCAGTAAGTATGGTCTGTCAAGGTGGGGGGAGTGGTCGGCAGTCAGCCATCAGCTTTCAGATTTGCGTGGAGCACATGTTTTGCCCAGTACCAAATAATAATATGTCGTTGCGAGCCCGCCGAAGGCGGGCGTGGCAATCTCTCCGGTAATACGGAATTTTTGTGCTGAGATTGCTTCGCCTCCTTCCTTCAGGAATGATGGACTCGCAATGACATGAGGTAATAAGGTTATTTGGAGAAAATGTTTAGAGGTGACCAGGGGGCGATTTAACGGAAGAGGCTGGAACAGCCAAGGTAGCTATGCAGAATTTGGCGCGGTAACCCCCAGTTTTCTAAGGAGGGCATCGACGACTACAGTGTCCCATTGCTTTCCTGAACCCTTTTTGAGCACCTGGGCCGCTTCTCCAGGAGTGAGGGAACGTCGGTGGGGGCGATGACAGGTCATGGCATCGTAGCCATCAGCTACGGCCAGTATGCGCGCCCCGAGTGGTATCATTTCACCTTTCAGTTTTCTGGGGTAGCCGCCGCTGCCATCGTACCACTCGTGATGGCTTTCCACCAGCGGGATGATGTCTTTGAAGTGGTCCACATGCTGGATTATCTCAACGGAGGCTGTGGGATGTCTGTTTATCTGGGCGTATTCCTCCTCCGTCAGGTTTTCCTGCTTGGAGAGTATCTGTTCCGGGACGATTATTTTGCCAATATCCTGAAGCAGAGCAGCAAATTTTATCTGCCTTTTCATTTCGGCCGAGCAGCCGAGCTCGATGGCAATCTCATGTGCCAGCAAGACCACCCTGTCGGAATGGCCGCGGGCATAAGGCTCACGAGCTTCAGGGATTAGCGCCAGGGTCCTCGCCATTTGAAAATAAGACTCTTCCAGGTCTGCGGCACTTTCAATACTGCGAACTTGGAACATCATCTTTGCGTATCTCTGCGCATCCTGTACTGTATCGGGTTTGCCCGATGCCATCTGTTCTATCCCCAGGGCCTCTGCGGCTTCAAGTAAATACTTGCGCAACTGTATCACGCGGTTCTCTATTATCTGTTCAACGCGCTGCTTGTATTCTCTGTTTTCCAGCCGCAGGATCTTTCTTTCCAGTGCCCTGTTTACCTTGATGACTACCTCGTCCGCATCGATCGGTTTGAGTATATAGTCGTACGCTCCCTGCTTCATAGCCTCAATGGCGGTTCTTATATCCTCCTGTGAAGCCATCATGACTATGATGGTATCGGGGTGGGAGGTAACAATACGGGGCAGAAGCTCGATGCCGGATAGCCCGGGCATGTCTATATCCAGAAGCACCAGATCGAATTCATGGGTGGATGCTTTGCCGAGGGCGCTCTCGCCATCGTTTGCAGTCACGCAGTTATAGCCGTCTGCATGCAACTTGTGGGAAATAACATTTCCAGTTGACTCATCGCCATCCACAATCAATATATTTCCCCGGACCTGGTTCATACTGAATACCTGACCTTTGTGCTTATATATGCCGACTGAGCTATACTCTCCCACCTCAACATTACCATGCCTCCACGCCGTTTTAAATAGTCATTTCGGTGGATAATCCATGCGAAAAAGGTATAAAAGTACGGGGGGCAGAACATAAATTTGCCCCCGGACGACTTCAATAACTCTGAAGATGGTATAATATACACTCTGTCTGTATAACTGGCTGCTGCCTCGGATAATTGGAGCAATCGCTATGTCAATCAATGTGATAATCTGCGACTGGAATGGCACTCTGATTGAGTATCGGGATGAGAAGCCCGTGCTGGAGAACACGGCAAGGGATGTGTTCAAGGCGTCTTTCCCTTTCCACCCTTTTAAGATGATGCGCATACTAAGGGCGAGAAGGGAATTGGAGCGGTTGTATCTGAGGGCACAGAGGGGAAATGAATTCGATTTTATAAGAGAGATGTTCAAAGTTTACAACGAGCAGATAATAAAGGGCACGTCCGTCATAACAATTCTGCGCTCAATAGAGAAGTATGCCTTTAAGCCGCAAACACAGGCCAGACTCGACCACAGGATATTAAAGCCGGTAAGGGAGCGTCATCAGGCAGGAAAAACCACAAGCATATTCTCCGCTGGATACGGACATGGCATCGCGAGGATTCTGGCGGCTGCGGGGTACGATAAGGACTTCGATTTTATAGAGGCGGATATACTCAAGCAAAACAGCGGTAAGGCCGTTGGATTCGGACTGGACATCTATAAGAACAAGCCGCTGCTGCTGGAGAAACTACTTAGGGATAGGAATATAGATGCGGGTAAGGTGGCTTACCTCGGTGATAACGAGGATGAGGCAGGGTGTTTTGAGATGGTAAAATATCCCATTGTGGCTTTTATGGCACCGGACGAGCTTAAGCAGAAGTTCGCGCAGGCATATAAAGCATTCGTGCCCAAGGACGAAAAGGACTTAATCAACTACCTCAAATCCGCATGACTTCAGCTTATCTGAGCGTGAGCTCCCATTTGCACCGGTATCCCTTCTGAGGAGGGTCGGGAGGGCAGCTCAGACATCTGACCACTGCTCTGGGTTCCGCCACCCTGGCGATGTTAGTTAGCAGCGTTGTCTTCATGGTCTTGCAGGGGAATACCGGCTTGCCCTTCTTGTTTCTGCTTTCATGAACAGCGCAGCGGGGATAATAGAGCACCACCCGTTCTGGCGTCTCTATCTCCAGCTCGAAAAGCGGTGATGTAAGCTGCCAGCTCATGAAGCTCAGCACGGTCAGCACCGAGGATAGACCGCCCTTATCGAGTTGCAGCACCTTTTTAATTCTCTCCGCCTCCAGAACCGATTGTTTTTCCCAGCTCTTCAAATCCAGTCTGGCCGCAGTTTCGAGCCCGAATTCCTCTTCCACAAGCCCGAACCAGTTAGCATCGAGAGACTGCCAGTTTCGTGAATACATTTTAGCCAGTTCTATTAAGGTTTTCTTGGGGAGTTTCACCAGATTTATTTGTTTCATTTTTGTCCTTCATTTTTCTGATATCGCTGGATAAAATTCTTTCAACCCCCTTTGTCCCCCACTCTTGGGGTATATAGAAGCTGGGGGACATCCCCAGACCCCTACCAAAGGGGCTTTGCCCCTCTGGACTCAACTTTTGATTGAAAGGGCGGTTTGCATACTGTCCTTGCGTGAACATCATTCTAGCCTGATGATTATTATGTCGCAAGGAGAAAAAGTCAGACCCATTGTCTCGTTGACAATCCATTTCTGTTGCTTTACCATCGACGCCAGCAGATAAAGGTAAGAAGAGTATGCATAGCACGGCAGAGTCCTTTGTATTCACCTTTGTGCCTCTGTTTATAGTTATTGACGCTTTCGGCAATTTGCCCTTCGTCATCTCTGCAACTGAAGGGGTAACAGCCCCGCGGCGCCGCAAGATGATAAACATAGCGATAGTCACTGCTGCTATCGTGGGCTTGATCTTCCTGTTTTTAGGCCAGTTGATTCTTAATGCCATGGATATCTCTTTCGGCTCGTTTGCCATTGCCGGTGGCCTTATCCTGCTGGTGCTTTCAATTAGATACATGATTTCAGGGCAGATGATAGAGGTGGGGAGGGAGGAGGAGAGGGAATTCGTGGCAGTGGTGCCCATAGGCACGCCGTTAACCGTTGGCCCGGCTACAATAACCACACTGTTGATACTGGTTAAGACATACCCTCTGTATATGGTTTTAGTCTCCTTTGGACTGAATCTGTTTATAGCCTGGATAATTTGTTTGCTGGGCCAGCGAATTGTAGGTTTTCTGGGGCTGGGTGGTGTCAAGGCGGTCTCCAGAGTGTTCAGCCTGCTGCTGGCAGCTATTGCGGTGAGCATGGTTATACGAGGATTGGAAAGTCTTGGCATTTTGAGCATCACTACTTAGTCTTTTTTTACAAACTCATAAGGGGCTTAGTTATTCAGATAAAGCTAGTATTCCTGGGCGCAGCCCAGAATGTAACCGGCTCGGCATACCTGCTGGAAGCCAATGGACTCAGGCTTCTGGTGGATTGCGGCCTCTATCAGGAAAGGGAATTCAGGGTGCGTAACTGGGACCCCTTTCCTGTCTCTCCCGATACTATAGACGCTGTTCTGCTCACCCACGCTCATCTCGACCACTGTGGACTCTTGCCCAAGCTGGCTCGGGAAGGATTCAAAGGCAAAATATACTGTACTTCAGCTACCTATGACATCGCCCAGATAATCCTGCTGGACGCCGCTCATCTTCAAGAGCAGGACGCCGAGTACAAGAGAAGAAGACACGAGCGAGAGGGTAGAAAGGGCCCGTACCCGGAGATACCGCTCTATACTATGAACGACGCCCAAGCTACCTTTCCACTTTTCTCGACAATTAAATACGAAGAGACAATACCGCTTGGCGAGGGCATTGAAGCTTCTTTTCACGATGCGGGACATGTGCTCGGGGCAGCCATGATAAAGCTCAGGGTGAGCAAGAACGGTGAGAGAAGAACAATCATTTTCTCCGGAGATGTGGGCAGGTGGGATAGGCCGATAATCCGCGACCCCGTTACTTTCGAAGAGGCGGATTACATTCTGGTGGAGTCCACATACGGGGACAGGCTGCACGAGGGTAAAGAGGACACAGAGAAGATACTCGCCGAGGTCATAAACTCCACCCGAAAGCGCGGCGGGAATATCGTTATCCCCAGCTTCGCCTTCGAGCGCGCCCAGGAGGTGCTCTATTATTTGAACAATCTGTTGCTTGAAAACCACATCCCACATCTGCTGGTATTCTTGGACAGTCCGATGGCTACCAGTATCACAGAGGTGTTCGAGCGCCATCCGGACATGCTTGACAAAGAGATGAACGAGCTCATCCGCCGCAGGAAGTCGCCCTTCGATTTCACCGGCTTGAAAATCACCAGAACGGTCGATGAGTCAAAGGTGATAAACCATATAAGCGGCACATCTATCATCATAGCCGGCTCGGGTATGTGCACCGGCGGCAGGATAAAGCACCATCTGGTAAATAATATTTCGAGGCAGGAGAGCACCGTACTTTTCGTGGGTTATCAGGCGGTGGGGACACTGGGCAGGCAGATTGTCGACGGCTCGAAAGAGGCGAGAATTCTGGGTCAGATGCACAAAGTGCTGGCAAGGATTGTTCAGATGAGCGGCTTCTCCGCCCATGCCGATAGAGACGAGCTATTCAGGTGGCTGTCGGGATTTCGAAAACCTCCCCTACAGGTCTTTGTTACCCACGGCGAGCCAGAATCTGTGCAGCAATTCGCCCGATTTCTCGGCGAGAAGACAGGTTGGAAGATAACGTTGCCGGGATACCGGGATGAGGTTGTCCTGAACTAGGCGTAGACTTGCTTAGTGATGTTGCCCATCGGGATTCTTAGCGCTAGGCTCGAGCACACCGTCGGGGTCGCGTCCCTTCATAAGCTGGCGGTGTCGTGGCAGAATGCGTTCCTTGTAGACCTTCTCCAGTTTATCCAGTAAACGTTCCGGGTCGGTATCGTAGCAAACCACCGATTCAGTCTGCTTATTGACCATCTTGATTATATCCTTCAAATGGTGGGTGATGCCGCCAGTGCCCTCCAGCACGCCTATGACCTTGCCTTCGTCGTAGGCAATGGCAAACTCGCCCAGCGTCCCCGAACGGCCTCCGGCGAAGATTACCACATCGCAGCTTCTGATGTTCTCGATTTCACGCCCCATAAGGCCGCTGCCGGTGTAGATGATGGCGTCATAGCCGCGGGTGGGGGAGTGGTACTTGGTCACATGCTCCTCGAGGTTGAGAGCAGGGGAAACCCCCACTACAATCCCGCCTTCCTCTTTTGCCCCTTTTACAGCCTCGTGCGGCATGCCCGGACAGGCGCCTGTGATGAGGACGTAGTCCCGTTTGGCTAGGGCAGTGCCCAGGCGGCGCACCGGCTTCAGAGTCTCGTTATCCAGCGTCCCGCCGGCAGACCCCATAACGCCGACAGTCATTCTGGGGAAAAGGGGTTGGCGGCGCTTATCTTTAACCACTGAAGTGTTCCTCCATGCTGTAGCTGAACGCAAGGAATGATAACACCAAGGACAACCAAGCGCAAATTGCAAAGTTCAAACTGTAGGGGCACAGCGTGCTGTGCCCAAGTATTTTATATACCTCGCAGCCAGTGTGATATACTTATGCTTAGTATCCGCAAAACATAAATCCCAAATCCCAACATGAAATTCACTGCAGATATTGCCATCATCGGTGCCGGAGTTGTCGGCTTGGCCATAGCTGCACAGGTCGCCAGCCACAACAGGGCGGTCTATGTGCTGGAGAAAAACGAAAAGTTCGGC
>DATKWL010000263.1:0-9866 GCA_035529555.1 Dehalococcoidia bacterium
AGCAATGTAGCGATATGTCCTGAATTCAGGGCTCAAGGTATTGGCACAAAGCTGATTTTGGATGTGGAGAAGGGGGCAAAAGAGGAGGGGGCAAGAAAAGTGGCTCTGGATGTTGAGGTGGGAAATGTCGGCGCAATCAAATTATATGGTAGACTCGGGTATTCAATAACCGGCGAATGCCTGGTTCGATTGGGGGGCAGGTTCTTCCATTTCTATAGAATGTGCAAGGAGCTATAGCGTCACAGAAAAAATAGCCACTACTCCGAAAGCTAAGGCCCAAAAGACCTTAATTCGCTATACGATAGTCAGGAAATGAACAACTCCTTTTGGGCGGCTTGGGCCTCTGATTAAAGCCGCCCAAAAGCAGTGTGGCATAACTGCTCGGTCTTACTGTTTGCGTTGGAGTATCAGATAAAGACCGTAAAGGACGAGTCCTCCAAGCACTGCGAAGAAGAAGCCCTGAAAGAATCCAGCAGCCTTGTACGCTCCCTGCGAGTCGGTGGCGGCAGCCAGAATAGCCCAGAGAAAGCCGACGACAGCGTCAAGTATCGCCCCGTATAGGAACAGCTTTTCGGATGTGAACGACAGGTTGACTTTTACCTCTTTTACCTCTTTATTTGACATTGTAGAACCTCCTTCTTGGCGTTAAACTTTAATCAAGATGGGAGGGAAAGTCAAGGTGTTTAAAGGTTTACGGGAAGCATTTACATATATTTTGTTTTTATTTCCCCCGCAGGGTTTCTAACTTGATAAAACCCCGAGGCTCGTGTGCTTGTTTTATGAAAGAGTTTGTGATACCATTAAAAATTGGGCGATAAGGTATTCTCATCAGAGGAGGGGGTTTGTAAAATGTATGACTTTGAATTCGAAGAAATGGCGATGGCTACATGGACGGCGCTTCGACAGACATGGATTGCCGTAAACAAGGTGGCAGAGCTTAAGCTTGCCAAGGTAGGACTGACACCTGAAAAAGCTGCGGTGCTATGGGCTTGCAGGGACTATCCCGGAACCCTTACACCCGCTGAGATAGCGAGGTTAATGTTCAGGGAGAATCAGACTATTGCCGGATTGCTCAACAGAATGGAAAAAGAAGGGCTGGTGACGAGAATTCCGAAACGGAAAGGTCATCCCTTCACAGAGGTGAAGATAACACCCAAAGGGGAGAAGCTCGTGGGGCCGGGCGTAGAAGTACTCAAGGGGCTGATTAAGGGCCTTGCGTCCGGTATGCAGACAGAGGAGCAGAAACAGCTTCAAAAATACCTGAAAGCATTGCGACAGAAGATGCTCGACGAGATGCACATGGAGGTAGACAGGCAGCCCGATGCGTACAAGAACAAAGCTATCTCCGTTAAGTGGTAAATGGTTCTGCAAACAAGTTTCTAATTACAAGTTCGCTGGATAGAAAGACATCTGAAAGGCTGGGTGGGCATGATTAGCTAAAACATACCCCAGCCTTTTTATTTTCTTTTTAAGTTTGCCTTGATAGTATGATTTGGGCATGCCTAATATGCTATACTATTACTTTCGGAGTGTATTGACTATAAGAACATTTTTTACTATGAAGAAGTCATTCTGAACTGGAGGTGTGTTTTGACTTCAAGAGTAGAGGTAGAAATCCGCGAGATGGAGGTGGATGACATACCCTCTGTCTATCATCTGGGCGAGCGGCTTTTTACCAGCGACGAGACGCCTATCCTTTATCGTACCTGGGACCCTTATGAAGTAACCGAATATTTCAGCTCTGACCCGGACTATTGTCTGGTGGCTGAGTCCGAGGAAATAATAGTTGGCTTTATCCTTGGCACTACCATTGAAAAGGAAGGTACAGCCTGGAAAAAATATGGGTATCTGGTGTGGATAGGGGTCGACGATGATTTCCAGCGCACTGGTTTGGGCCGTCGTCTCTATAGAGAGGTGGAGAAGCGGATGCGCGAGGAAGGCGTGAGGATGCTCATCGCTGATACCGAGGGCGACAATGATGAGGCTATTGCTTTCTTTGGTGCATTGGGTTTCTCATCGCGTACTCAGCATCTGTGGCTATCCAAGACACTTAAAAAAAGTACCAGAAAGGCAATCAGGTTGGAAAATTCTGCCCGTGACTAGCTTATTCGGGAGTGATAGTCCTGAGAGGAAGAGTAATGGGAACAAGCGCCGTAAAATCAGTTGATGTGAAACCAGAGAGATTGAAGAATCTCCTTAAAGCCCTTGTGGATATTTACAGTCCGTCGGGCAAGGAAGAGGAGATAGTCGAATATGTCGAGGGATATCTGAAAGAGCATGGTCTGCCTTTAATCAAGCAGGAGGTTGATGAAAACCGATTCAATCTGGTGGTTTTACCTGAAAATGAAGAGGAAGTGGATGTCTGTTTCGTGGGTCATCTCGATACAGTAGTTGCCCATAACCTGGAGGACTACGGCTTTCATGAGGATAGTGATATAATTTCCGGCCTCGGTGCTGCGGACATGAAGTCCGGTTGCGCTGCTATGATAGAAGCTTTCACCGCGCTAGCCGAAGCAAAGCGGACCTTGCCATCCGTGGGACTTGCTCTTGTGGTAGGAGAGGAAGAGGAAAGCGATGGCGCCAAGACTCTGGTAAGGGAGTATAGCTTCCCCTGGGCTGTGGTTGGAGAGCCAACAGGTATGGTGCCCTGTCTGGGACACTATGGGTATCTAGAGGTGCTTCTACGCACTCGGGGTAAAAAGGCTCACTCATCTATGCCAGAGCTGGGTCAGAATGCCATTGAGACCATGCTTAGGCTGCTTTTAAAGGTCACGGGATATTTCGGCACTGTGCCTAAGGATGTGGTCTACAATATCAGGCAACTGTCGGGTTTCCCCGGTGGATTTGTAGTGCCTGATACCTGCGAGGCCTGGGTGGACCTTCATCTTCATCCTGATTCACGTGTGGATTTACTCAAGGCGGAAATGGAGCAGTTGGTTGAGGCGGCAGATGAGACTATACCTGGACTGGATGCTTATATCAGATTCGAAAGCACGCAATCCGGATACAGGATTTCACCCAGGAGACCTCTGGTTAAGAAATTAAGGGAAGTCTATAAAAAATTGTCTCTTGGCTGGGAACCCCAGGATTTCAGAAGCCATTCTGATGGAAACGTGCTCTGGGCTGCCGGGGTGGACCCCATAATACTGGGACCCGGAAGCCTTGAGACAGCTCATACGGCTGAAGAATCGGTTGATTTCCGACAGGTAGTACAGGCAGCTCAACTCTATGTGAATTTTGCTCTCTCCATAAATGCTCCTTTCTCGAAGTGAACCAGTGATATCACTTGGCATCCCCGCTCTAGTTCGATGAAACTGATTCGGTGAGGTTTCGGAATGAAATTGCGTAACGGTAAAGACATGTGGCCGTTTTTCGAGCCAAAGAGTGTGGCGATATTCGGCTCTTTGAAGGATGGCATGGGATTGGGTTACGGCGTGGTAAAGAACATGCTGGACTATGGTTTTGCGGGTAAGCTCTATCCCATTAATCCTTCCTGCAATGAAGTCATGGGGCTGAAAGCCTATTCAGATCTAAACGAGGTGGTTGATTCTATTGACCTTGCTGTTGTCATTACACCTCCGCCCACAGTGCCGCCGATAATTGGGCAATGCGCCCAAAAAGGAATTAAGGGCGCAGTCATAGTATCTGAGAACTTTGCTGAGGCTAATAAAGATGGCACAAAACTCCAGAAACAATTGGTTGACATAACAAAGCAACGTGGCATTAGAATAGTGGGTCCGAATACGGTCGGGATACTCAATACCGCCAACGGTGTGGTAACAATTCCCTATCCCATCGGTTACGAGAAGATTCGGCGAGGTGGCATAGCTCTCTGTAGCCAGACCGGCGTTGCCGCTGCTCAGTGTCAACCTCTGGGAGACTGGGCATATCCTGTCAGCAAGATGTGCGATGTGGGCAATAAGTGCGATGTTAACGAAATCGATTTGCTGAATTACCTTGCTGATGACGCGGAAACAAAAGTAATCGTTATGCACCTTGAGGATGTAAAAGACGGACATGGTTTCATGGAAGCGGCTCGTAAAGCGGCTGTGCGTAAACCAGTGGTGATTTTCAAACCAGGGCGGAGCGAGGCGGCGGCCAGAGCTTCAGCTTCCCACACGGGCTCGCTCGCAGTGAGTGACAAGGTATATGACGACGCCTTAAAACAGATAGGCGCAGTCAGGGTTAACACGTGGCAGGAGTTCTGGGATATACCTAAAGTATTTGAATACCAGCCGTTGCCCAAAGGCAACCGTACAGCAATCATTACACATAGCGGCGGGATAGGTGTGATGGTAACCGATGCAGCGATTGAGGCGGGCCTGGAGATTGCCAATTTCTCCACTGCCACGCTTGATAAATTGGCAAGAATATCACCGAGGCTGGCAAGAAACCCGATTGACCTCGGGCCGGCGTTATCTGTATCAGATGACCCCATATCTATCCAGGGAGAGATAATGGCTATGGCGATGAACGATGCCAATGTGGATTGTGGCACCATCATTGTTTATGGCGGAGTGATGGCTCCCATACCATTGATTGTGGAGATGTTCAGTCACTTGAGACAGCGTGTCACCAAGCCTTTAACGGTCTGGGTTTATGGCTCAAAATTGTCTTTGACGGTTGATTTACGCCAGCAGTTGGAAGAGCTTGGCCTGCCCACTTATAATGACCCTGAAACTGCGGTCAGGGCGCTGGGCGCTCTTGTCACCTACGCTGATTTCAGAAGGAGCCTGTGATGGAAGATAGACTGATCTCTATGCTTTCCTCTTCGACCTGATAGCCAAAACGGAGGCGATAGCAACAACCACAACCACGCCGATTATCACATAGATGTAGATTGTGGGGAATCCGCCCTCAGCGGCAGCCTGTGGCTGATATTTCCCTTCAAGTTCGCTGAACAGCAGGATATCGTTGGACACGCTCACCGGTATCCCGTTGACCGTAACGACGAGCGCACCCAACCTTGTCTCCAACCCCAGCGCCTTCACCCTCACTGAATAGGTTAAGCTCTTCTCTTCACCTGGGCTGAGGCTGGCCACCTCCTTTGTCCAGTAAAGGTGGGGGTCGGATAGCTCGGGCTGGGTTAACTCGAACTCATCCGCTGGCGCAACTGCTTCGAATGCACCGGGGTAGAAGCTGTCTTGCAGGGTGATATTGCCGACTGCGGTATCGCCTTTGTTCTCAATCTCTACTGTCACTTCGATTATCTCGCCCAGCTGGGTGATATTGCTAGGTGTGGCAGTCTTGGTCGCTACGATATTGACATCCAGATTTGACCAGGAGACAAAGAAAAGGCTGGGATAAAAACCCTTTTTATTCCAGAGCAGGACCAGCTTGCCATCCTGGGTGGCGGTGTTATCGTAGGATATGCTCGAATAGATAATTCGCTTTGTCCCCTGCGGAAGAATCAGTTTCACATTGTAGCTCTTCACCTTCTGGGAGTTCACCATATCATCGAAGAGAAGAATCGGATCAATGAATACGCTTTGATAGGGGGCTGATGATAGGCGTAGCGAGTAGGATATTGAGAGCTTCTTTTTTGCGCCTTTCTCGAACGAAAAGGGATTTGATAAAGAAGTGCCATCGATAGTAACTGTGCCGTCTGTGGGAGAGAATGTCAGGGTTACTGACTCCGTTTTGTCGCCATGGTTGACCAGTTCGTACTCAACAACTATGTCTGCCTGTGTGTTTATATCTATTGTTGCGGTGAGCGTATCTACGGTAATACCGCCTGTGTAGAACAGGGCTGCGCCGGCTGACGCAGGCAAGCAGAACAATAGCAAGATTGCAGTCAAGCCTGCGACGAGAAATCTTGCAGGTATTCTTAGAATCTTCTTCATGTTAATATCTCAGGGACATGTCGATGGTCGATAAGCATCAACATAGTAGGGTGCTGCGTTGCATACATTCCCGCCGTGCCAGTTATATGTGATTGTGCTCGCATTAGCCTGGGATACCCATATCCTGACCCTCTCACCATCTATGGATACACAAGCTATATCATCCAACCCATCACCATTGAAATCTCCCACTAAAGGCGTCTGTCCACCTCGGCAGAAATCGCTCTTCCACAGCCACTGGTTGTCAAAGCCCTGACTCCAGAAGCCGAGTATGGTCGAGAGACCAACGTATACATTTCCGGTGCTCGAATTAAACGAAACTATGTCCTGCCTGCCGTCCCCGTTAAAGTCGCCGATAAGGGGTGTTTCACCGGCAAGGGCGAACGAGCGATACCACAGCTCAAACAACCTGAAACTGTCATGTTCGGGGTCTGACCGGGCCACGCGCACGCCTGTCCATTCCCAGTACCACACTCCGTTCTCAAATGAGATAACATCATCATATCCATCTCCATCGAAATCGCCAACGAAAGGCACTTCGTCACCGGGTGAAAACCCGGTTATCCACGAAGCTCCATCAACTGTTACAGAATTATCACCCGTCTTATTAAACTCCACAGCTTCAGGATACCCATCTCCGTCAGGGTCTCCTATTCGAAGTATCGTCCCAGTTATTTCTCCTGTAATATATCCGTAGGAGTCTAGCGAGCTTCCAGATTTAGGCGGACAAGATACTGTAGTACCCTGAGCGCACCAGAGCCTTGGGCCAAGCTCAGGGTTGCCAGTCCAGTCATAAAGTACGACAATGTAATTGCCATCGGCGGCGTTCTCAACAGCTATGGTAGTGAAATCGCTTTCAACGCCATGGCTCAAAGACTCGGTTGGTATCGTGAATCCTGCTCCACTTGAGGATAAAACAGAAGCTTCGAAGTTCGGGTACGGGCCGCCTTCATCTCTGACCGCAGCGATATCGTCACGTCCATCAGCATTGAAATCGCCCACAACTATTTGGTGATTTTCGCTCCATCCGCGCCAGTCAAGCCAGAGCGTTTTTGTCCCAAAACCACCGCCGCTAACTGATACTGTTGGGCTCTGGCACCCGGGGTAGTTCATGCTATATTCCCAGGGCCACACTTTCGTGAAATCGGAACTTGCGTAAGCTCCTACTTTGTCATTCCATATATTATATGGAGAATAGTCTTCGGGTCCTATGCAGTTAGACTGTGGTTCTAGGATTCTGTACTTGCCTTCATAGTGGACAATATTGAAGCTGTGTCCGGGTTGCTCGGCGTTGAAAATGCATTTATGACTCACTCCCAGCGACCTGAGTAAAGCGGATTCGAGTATAGCGAAATCTTCGCAATCCCCAAAAAAAGATTTTGAGGGATCTAGAGATAGAGCAAGGCCGCTATAATTGAGAGTGTAGTATGCTGGTACCGGGAAGTCGCCGTGGTCGTAGTCGCCGGGTTCGTAACCCAGCCCCAGCATATCATTGAGAGCCCTTTCATTCAAATCGTCGCCCCGATAACCCATATTCCTGGCTACCCACCATGATATAGCCTCGATATACTCATCGCTGGTGTCAAGTGAGCTGATAGCTATGTGTTTGTCATTGGCGAACTCAGCCAGAGCTCCCAGAGCTGTGCTTCTGATATATGAAGCCTGCTCGGGACTGAGAAGGTACGCGGAGGGATTAGTTCCCATCGTTAAATCGGAAAGGCAATTTATACATCGGGATGGACACGCACCACCGCAGTCAACCCCGGTCTCGCCATGGTTACGGATGCCATCGTCACAGCCACCCCAGATAATAGTTTTCATGGTTGACCGCTGGTTGCCACCGATATCGCACACCTTGACTGCCACTGTAGCCCGAATTATGGGGTCGTATGTGATGGAAAACTGCGCGCCTGCCGTGTGACCTCCCATTCCTGTCGTGATGTCCACCGTGCTCCACGTGCCTGAATGATATGAGCCGTCTGCGTATTGCATATCCATCCTTTTCCAGATAGTGGCTATGCCCCTGTCATCGTCTGCCAGTATAGTAACCTCGACATCCTCGCGTAGGTCCGGTCTATCAGGACTTACTGAAATGCTGACAGTCGGCGTACTGGTGTCCAGAGGCTCAAAGGTGAAATCGTAGCCTGAGGCGCTGGAGTTTGTTATTGTTACGACTTGACCCTTAGATGAGCGCCAGGTGCCCTCCCACTCACACGTGGTTGCTCCTGCCTGATAGACAGGAGCAATTATATATTGTCCGGCACATAATCTTCCGATTGTGTATGTTAGGTCAGGCCCTGGCAGGTCTCCCGTCATCACTCTGGTTACATCGGCGTATCCTATCCATCCACCTTCTTTGCATTGTGTTATGGGTGGTAACGGAGGAAGTCTGGGGTCGCTTGAGGTGGGGGTTATGGTTTCTGCCTCGCAAATCTTGATTTTCAGTGTTGTTTCATCATACCGGAAGTTGTGAATTGTTCCTGAGATTGAATAAAAGCAGGCTGTGAAAACCGGTGGTGGGGTGATAATAATGATGGGTGTTGGAGTTGGGGTGGGTGGTGGGGTTGATGTGGGAGGTAATGTGGGAGTGGGTGTTGTTGTGATTACAGGCGTCGGTGTGAATGTTGGCGTGGGGCTAGCAGTCGGTGTTGGAGTTGGCGTTGGTGTAGGCATCAGCGTAGGAGTAGGCGTAGGAGTAATGGTTGGGGTCGGAGAGGTGCAGGGCAAGACAAACTCTGATTTGGTATTGTTCTGCTCGTTGGATTCGGTCACGCTGTTTGTGTAATCCACGTAAACCGACGCTGAAATTTGCTGTGTGATATCCCACGATAGAAGGTAATAGGAGCTGCCTCCAGGGCTCTCGATGCCCCCATTGGTTGTCGATGTGGGGTACCGGAGGTCGTAGAATCCCATATTTTGCTGGTTGAAATAGACCTCTGCCAGCGCTATCCATCCCGCGGGCAGGATGCCAGCACCGATATTCTTTACGGTTACTGCCAATTTGCCGCCGGGCCCGCATTCAATCTTGTCTACAATGAGGTCAGGGAAACTCGGCGTCCAGACCTCATCGAGGCAGTTATTCTGCTCATCTGTCTCCGCTACCACATTCTGTCCCCAGTCTGCGCAGACTCTTATGGTGCTCTGCTGTGTCATCTGCCATTGAAAATCGAAGCATCGGTCTATCTGTGCGCCCGCTGCCAGCGATGTGGTAACACTATCTGTCTCTACAGGGGACTGTAGATCGTCTATGAACAGGGCATTCTGGAAGGTAACAGGCGCAACAGCGCCGACAGCGCCAGGCCCATTATTATTGATGGTGTAGCAAATCTGGCTGCCGTCGCTCCAGATATCGGTAATGACCAGGTCCGGCAGTTGAGGAGCGCCTTGCGACATTGCGGGATGGGGGAGTATATTCAGGCTAGATACCAGTAGGGCTGCGATTAAGGTTGCGAAGAATATGTACGCCAGTCTGTGCATCTCACCCCCGCGATGTACGGGTCAGACTGCCCTATGTTTGCACTTCTGTATCGGAAAGTCAATCTTCTTGTTGTTCATACTTGATGGTAGTGAAGTCGTAATAGGTTCCCTTGCCTGAGCTTCTCCCTGTTACATATATGCTGCCCGAGCTACCCAATGCCATGTCATATGCCTTGTCGTGGCCACCCGCCGGGCCATCGAAGCGAGCGAGCCATATCTCATTACCTGAGCTATCATATTTTATAGTAGCGTAATCATAGCGCTGGTTATTCCCCGTACTCCAGCCGGTCACATATATATTGCCAGAGACATCCAGCGCTATTTTGCTCGTTGTGTCCTCGCTGTTTTCGGGGCCATCATAGCGGGCTACCCATAGCTGGTTGCCGTTGCTGTCGTACTTTACGGTGGCATAGTCCTGATACGTATCGTTGCCCGTGCTGCTCCCTGTAACATAGACATAGCCGGCGCTATCTGTGGCTAAGGCTACAGCTTCATCTGCACCGTTGGCGGGACCATTGTAGCGAGCTGCCCATATCTGATTGCCTT
>DATKWL010000264.1:0-5943 GCA_035529555.1 Dehalococcoidia bacterium
CTTTTGACATGCATCACTGTGTCTTCAGAATTCTCTTACTGTTAAGCGAAATGCCTGAATCAGTTTATGAAATCGACAGAATTAAAATCCTTGATTTCTGCCTTCTATTCCCATATCATCTTCAACAGGTAACGTTCCCTACGAATGCAAGAAGTTACAGAAAGGCGCTGCCACACTTAAATCCTTACGATAAACTGGAGGATCCACATCGTATCCTTCACAGACTTACACCATATCAGCTCACAGCCCTTAACTGCCTTGCATCGTATAATCTAATTGATTCTGAATTGTTATCCAAAGGCCAAGTCAAACGCACAAATCAAAAAATCCCGCGCGAATTGACAATTGCCCTAGAGAAGGCAAAGCAACGCGATTATGGAATCCTTTCTATCCTCATTGGCCCCTTTGCATTGATTGATCTTTATGGGCCCAATGGACTCAAAGCACGTACAGGGTTGTTGGAGTACAAATATGACGCTGTATAAGCCTTCTTTATTCTTGAAGCGACTTGCAGTATTCCATAGTGGCAGTGCAGTATATGATCAACACTTTCACAATGGTGTCAATATAATCCGTGGCTCTAATGGGTCAGGGAAATCAACCATCACCGATTTTATATTTTATGTACTCGGAGGTGATTTCCATACATGGAAACCTGAGGCAGCGATCTGTGACTCCGTAATTGCAGAAGTAGAAATAAATGGAACAACAGTTACATTAAAACGAGATGTATCTAACAGTCCGCGTCAACCCATGCACATATTCTGGGGACCCTTTGAAACAGCTAACAAATCAGCCAGTGATGGATGGAACGCTTTCCCATTTCAAAGAACTCAAAACAAGGAAAGTTTCTCCCAGGCACTTTTCCGCGCCCTTGAGTTTCCTGAAGTACGTGTCGATGATGGAAGCAATATAACAATGCACCAGATCCTTCGTTTACTTTATATTGATCAAATGAGTCCTGTAGAAACACTTATGAAGGTTGAAACTTTTGATCAATCTCTTACCAGAGAGACAATCGGTGCCCTCCTATTCGGAGCATATGACGATTCTATATATTCCGACGAAATTTCTCTTCGCGAGAAACAGAAGGAAATTGAAGATGTTTCTTACCAGTGGAAAAATACTGTTGCTCTATTAAGAGAAACTCAACAAGAAATTGACAAAGAAGCTCTCGAAAGGCAAATAGAGCAAACAGAAATGGCACTTTCTCGCGTGGTATCAAATCTTCAAGAGTATAGTAATAAATCTGACAAAGCTCTGCACGATGAAGACATAAAACGCGAACTTGAAAACATTCGCAATGAGTTATATAAGCACAAACAGCAATTAACGACGCTACACGACAGATCAAATCACGAATTATATGAGATAGAAGATTCACAACAGTTTATCGAAAGTCTCAAGAAACGTCTTGCAGCAATCAATGATGCGAATATAACAAGGAAAGTGCTCGGTGAATTGCCACTAACTCATTGTCCTCACTGTCTAGCACCTCTGCAAGAATCCGTATCGGAAAATCTGTGCCTGCTCTGTAAACAAGATATCTCAGGTGATCCCGCTGGGTCTCAAGCCATGAGAATGAGGCAAGAGCTTGCTCACCAAATCAAAGAGTCTGAAGTACTTCTTGCAGAAAAATCGAAAAAACATCATGAAACAGCCCTCGAAATCCCGATAATCAAAGCTAAAGTTGAAGCTGCGCAAACCAAGTACGACGAAACCTCTCAAAGAGTCAAAACGAGACGTGATTCTGTGATTGACTCCCTGCTGGAACGAAAAGGCAGCCTTCAAAGAGAACTTGAGTACCTACATATGCAATCTAAAGCGATAGGAATTCTCCAAGAGCTAAAATCACGCAAATCGCTTCTAACAAGTCAAACTGCCGAGCTTGAATCTAAAATCAAAATGAAGAGAGAAACACAAGGAAGTCAGCTCAACACAGCACTTGCAAAGATCGGGGAATATGCATTAACCCTACTTCGTGATGATCTTCCGCGCGAGGACTTCTTCAAAAACGCGATAAATGTAAGCATAGATTTCTCCAAAAACTCTTTTTCAGTAGACGGGCGTAATACGTTCTCAGCTAGTTCAGTAACTTATCTCAAGAATTGTATCCGATATGCCATCATGTTCACCTCTTTGGATTTTGATTTCCTTCGCTACCCACGCATCATCATATGTGACAATATGGAAGACAAGGGAATGGAGCAAGTCAGAAGCCAAAATTTCCAAAAGTTAATTGTAGCCAAATCTAAAGCATTCGAGACACAGCATCAAATCATATTTACCACATCGATGATTGATCCTTCGTTGAACAATACTCCATTATGTGTTGGGCCAGAATACAGTGTAGACCACAAGGCCCTTAATCTCCCAGCCATTAAAAGGAGGACTAGCTAGGTTATCGTCTTCCAGGGAAGGATAGGCTGCCTGATCCCCCTCTCCTCATTTTGCATTTCCCGACCTCTCATCTCCTGTCTCCCATCCCCAGTCCCCCGCGCCATTTTCCCCTTGACATACACTTACTAAAAGCCTCGGTACAAGGGGGCAAAAAAAGAAGAATGTGTAAACGAACCCAGGCTGGGGTTATACTTGTTTTCAGGACTAAAGTTACGTTCAGCCGAAGCTAAGCCGGGACCCCGGCCTTCACGGTAAAATTGAATAAAAATGTGTGTCAGTCAAATCTCAGGCTGTGCTATACCCTAAAAGACCTTTTGACCGCAATGGTAAAATAATAGTAACCTGTAGGGGCGGGTCTGAGACCCGTCCTGCTCCCCGCAGGTCGGAGCGAATGCTCCGACCCACCCACTAAGTCTCTCTGAAAGGATTAGTCAAATGCTTGTCGATAAACTGAAACGGATAGTAGGCAGTAGCTGGGTGATAACAGATAAAGAGCGCATGATAGATTATCTGACGGACGAGACCGCCCCAACGGTAAAGCCCAAGCCCGCCAGCGACCTCATCCTGGTGAAACCCGCTAACTCAAAAGAGGTAAGCAATATCTTGAAACTCGCCAACCGTGAGAAAATCCCGGTTTTCCCCAGAGGCGGCGGGACAGGACTGTGCGGCGGCGCCATCCCAACAGAGAACGGCATAATCCTTTCGCTGGAGCGGTTGAAGGGCCTCGAGATAGATAAAGACAACCTGATGGCAATCGCAGAGTCCGGAGTGACGCTCAAGGAGCTGATAGAGAAGGTGGAGCAAGAGGGTTTGTTCTTCCCGCCGCATCCGGGCGACGAAAGCGCTCAGGTGGGCGGCCTCGTCGCCTGCAACGCCGGCGGGGCGCGTGCGGTTAAGTACGGTGTGATGAGAAGCTATGTGAAAGGCGTGGACGCTGTGCTGCCTACGGGCGAGATATTGAGGTTGGGGGGAGAGCTGCTCAAAGATAACACCGGATACGACTTAATGCACCTGTTAATAGGCAGCGAGGGGACATTAGCTGTGATAACCAGGGTGATTTTGCGTCTGTACCCGCAGGTTGCCGCCAGCGCCACGATGATTGTCCCCTATGATAACCGCCACGATGCCATTAACACAGTGCCCAAAGTGCTGCAGAGCGGGATTATACCGTTAGCTGCAGAGTACATGGACCGCCTGGTGGTGGAGATTTCGGCTGCGAATCTGGGCATGGAGTGGCCCTGTAAGACCGGGATAGGGTATCTGATGTTTATAGTGGAAGGGCGCAACGATGAGGAGGTACATTTACAACTGGAGCAAATTTCCGAGATATGCCAGAGCTACCACGGGCTTGAGCCTGTCATCGGGGTGACCAAGAAGGAGCAGGAGAAGGTACTGAAGATTAGAAGCAACAGCTACTCGGCGGCGAAGCGCGGATTGGTGGCGGATGCCTTAGATGTGGCTGTGCCCCCGGCCAGCATGGGGAAACTCATGGATGCCATAGACAGGGTTGCCAGCAAGTTCAACACAGTCATTCCTATGGTGGGACACGTAGGAGACGGGAACCTGCATCCTACATTGATTAAAAGCCTGGCTGATAGCGGCATGCAGAACCTTAAAAAGGCAAAAAGGGAGATATACAAAGAAGCCCTCAAATTAGGCGGGACTATGACAGCGGAGCATGGGGTAGGCAAAATCAGGATGTCCGAAGTAGGTATGTTTCTGAACAAGAAGGAATTGGAGTTGATGAGGGGTATCAAGCAGGTCTTCGACCCCAACTGCATTTTGAACCCGGGATGCGCGATAAAATGATAAAGCCAGCCCTTCCTGGGAAGAACTGGCTTTATTTACTTAGTCTCTAAATCCTTACCCTTTATCTTCCGGTTCCGAGTCAGCGGGTTCGTTCACTTCCTCCGCCTCAACCTCCTCCTCAGCCTCCGCCACGGGCAGTGCCGGCCGTCTCTTGAAAGCCAGCGAGAACTCGCTGCGGGCCGGGATAAGCTTGCCGATGATAACGTTCTCCTTGAGCCCCGTCAGCTTATCGGTGCTGCCCATGATTGCAGCCTCGGTGAGCACTCTGGTCGTCTCCTGGAACGAAGCCTTAGCCAGGAAGCTATCCGTATTCAATGATGCTCTGGTGATGCCCAGGAGCACTGGCTTGGCTGTCGCTGGCTCACCGCCTTCAGCCAGCACCTTGGCGTTGACATCTTCATAAACCAGGCTGTCAACCAGGTCGCCGGGCAATAATGCAGTATCGCCGGGGGAATCCACTCTAACCTTGCGCAGCATCTGGCGCACGATGATTTCAATATGCTTATCGTTGATATTCACGCCCTGAGAGCGATAAACCTTCTGCACCTCGTCCACCAGATAGCGCTGTACCGCATCACGGCCCTGTACATGCAAGATGTCCCGCGGATGCACCAGGCCCTCGGTAAGTTTCTCCCCTGCTTTCACGGTAGCACCCTTCTCCACCAGAATCGGAGTAACCGGTGACACTAGATACTCCCGCGTCTCCTTTTCCTCATATATCAGAGTGATTCGATTCTTTTTTACTTCCACCTTGCCGCCGACTCGAGCTATCAACGGCTGCGCCAATTCAGTTTCAGCTTCTTTCGCCTTTTGCTTCCCTTTCCCCTTCTTGGCAACTGTCGGCCTAGCTAATTCAATGGCAGCGTCAATCCACTGTCCGTTCTCAACCAGCACCTCGTAGCCTGACGGTACGTTATACTCGTCGCGGTAAACCTCGGTGCTGGTGACCTTTATTTTTCTGCCCTCATCGGCACGGGTTATTTCGGCAACGCCTTCAATCTCCGAGATGATAGACTGTGTCTTGGGTGTTCTGGCTTCAAACAGCTCCTCAACGCGCGGCAAGCCGCTGGTGATGTCCAGTCCAGCTACGCCACCGGTATGGAACGTACGCATGGTAAGCTGAGTTCCCGGCTCACCGATGCTCTGAGCAGCAATAATGCCCACTGCCTCACCGATGGAAACAAGTCGCCCGCGGGCGAGGCTTCTCCCATAACACATCTGGCAGATACCGCGCCGTGCCTGACAGCTCAGCGGAGACCTGACCTGCACCTTATTAATTCCAGCCTTGACAATCTCCTTTGTCTTTTCCTCGTTGATCTCCTCGTTGCGGTCAACAATTATTTCGCCAGTTGCAGGATTGGCTATCGGGCTGGCAGCCATCCGGCCAACGACGCGCTCCGTAATTGGTATCAGAAGACCCTTGTCAATCGGCTCGGAGATCCAGACTCCGGTTATGGCACCGCAGTCCTCCTCGGTGACAATAACCTCCTGGGACACATCGACGAGCCTTCTTGTCAGGTAGCCGCTGTCCGATGTCCTCAGCGCTGTGTCAGCCAGACCTTTGCGCGCACCGTGTGTAGAGATAAAGTACTCCAGAACCGCAAGTCCCTCTCGGAAGCTCGACTTGATGGGCAGGTCGATGATTCTGCCCGAAGGGTCGGTCATCAAACCTCGCATCCCCGCCATCTGTCTGATCTGCGAGATATTACCTTTGGCACCCGAGGTGGCCATCAT
>DATKWL010000265.1:0-6881 GCA_035529555.1 Dehalococcoidia bacterium
GAAATCGTATATGCTCTGCCCCAGGCTTAGCGTTTTCCCATACTCAACCGCGCTATCAGCCAAACGGTCAGTCATCCAGGTGACAGTCGCTGAGGTATCGGTTATGTCTCCAACGCTCACCCCCCATATGCGTGGGGGATAAGGTTCTGTGTTGAAGGTGTAAAAAGTCTCGTTTCCGGGGCTAATTGTGGTGTTGCCGGATTGGTTTGTCGAGCTCACCCGGTAATAGTACAGAGTGCCTGAGGTCAGATTGCCCAGATTTATGGTGTGGTTCAGGGTGAAATCGCTGCTTGATTCGCTGAGGTCCAGTTCAGTGCTGTTTCCATAATATACTGTGCTATTCCCCAGTTCGTCAGTGGTCCAGGTGATGACGGCGGTGGTCTCGGTTATATTACCCGAGCTAACATTTGTTATCTCCAAAGGGCTTGCCGCAGCAGGCGAAGGCACGATTGCCAGCAGGAGCAACGCCACAATTATGGCTATCGCTGGTTTATACCCGCAGAGTCGAGACTTCGTCCAACCTTCCATGAACGTCTTTCTTGCCAACCTTTGACCCTGAATTTAAGAACGAGTGTAGCAGAAAGAGCATATGTGGTCAAGGTAACCATTGGAGGGCAGCCTGAACATCTGCTTGTGTCAACCTATCGCGAAGAAAGTCTCTGCGTGCGGTAGCTATGCCATCTTAAAGGCATAACTTCGCTATCGTACCCTTATCCGCCCGCATTGCACAAAATCATCCGCGAGCGCATTGAGTATGTCGCCAAACCTACCCAGAAAACCTATGATGGACTCTATCACCTTATACCTCCCCTCCAATTTGAGCCTGTTTTGCCTGACGAAACCATTTAACTATGTATTCAGGCCGGGCACATTGCTGAAATTCCTGTTTTCTGTTTCAGGAAGATCTTTGACAAGAGGGGCATTTCGGTAATAGTTCTCCTTATCTCCATTGTGGTTTCACGCAGGGGGTCAGATGACTTCTGTACAGGCTGGGAGATAGTACTCCGGTGCTTTTGAGGTTCATGAAGAGTCTAGCGGGGTGGTTTTGAAGGGAAAAATTAAAAAAGATGAAGGGAGAGCAATCTCCCTTCATCTTTAGGATATCCTAGTGTATCATTGGAGCTTCAGCGAGACGGTATTTACCAAAGCTCTAAAGAAACATTACAGCAGCTCTGTAAGGCTGACCAGGAATTGCGATAGCGCCAGTACAAAGTCTCCGGTGGCAGACATGAGAGGGCCTGTCTTATCGATGAACGGCCCGCCCGCTGCCAGGAAAATGGTGTACGTAATGGAATGGTCTTCTGTGCCCAAGCTTTGAGCGGCTGCGGCAGCGTTAAGCCCGACTAATTGACCTGCTTCCTGAAGCGGCACCACAAGCACTGCCAGAAAATCGCCCAATTTTTCTAACATCTGCAATCACCCCCTTTCTCGACGATGTCGTCTTTAGCAAGGAAACTATTCATGTGATTGCAGTGTAGCTTGGGCGAGAGGGGTGTAACAATGCGATTTAAGTCCTGCTTCAGGGCGTACTATAGTCCCTTATCGCGAAGCTAATCTGAGAGCAGAGGCGTGACTGTAGGGCTATAAGACGAAGAGGAATGCAGTAAGGAGGAAGGGCTGTTTACAGAGGGCTATTGAGCGTCAGGAGCACTCCGACGTTTGCCATGGTGACTGCCAAATCAGCGATAGCCTGAACCAGAGAGGTTCCCTCTGTGGTCAGGGCCTGGGCAGCATTCAGGTCCACCCAGATATCGAACACTAAGTCAACAATCCTGAGCGTGACAACTACTAAGTCGGCTAATTTATCTGGCATGGCAGAAACCTATAAAAACGAGCCTTCTTTAGGGTGAATAAGATAGCATGTTTCTCCGTATTGGTCAATTGTGAAAGTGCGGCTGATGTCTGTGCCAGATAGCGTGGGGCGAAAAAATCGGGAGGAAAAGGTAAGTTCTGTTAGCAGGGAGCTTCCGGTGAAAGTCTGTGGGCTAAAACCCGAGCTTCCATACGCCGAGGACAGGCTGTTCGCCGCCGGCGCCGGGCATTAAGCGCGTCAGTTCCAGCCCCGATACCAACTCCGGCACTATGAACAGGACTTTGCCGTACACTGTCTCCGTGGGGGCAAGCTTGTTTTTGGGGAAGGGGTCGAAGCCCTGGTATTTCGATTGCTTGTACTCGCGACCTGCCGGGTCCCTCAGTCCGAAGTCATCCGGGGATATGCTCAGCGCAGTATCTCCGACATTGGTAAGCGTGGTTTCCACGATAACGAAATCGGTACCGGGCTGCGCCTCTATATACAGGCTGACAATAAGACCAATCCAATCTGCGCGAATATATTTGTCCGTTCTCTCTGTCGAAATAAGGTTGAATATCTCCTGCCGGGTCTCTATGACCTGCCCTGTCTCGTAGTTCTCAACGATTAGCGGTTCCGGTTCCCCTCCGGATAGGGCAAAGAAGTAGATCAGCCCGGAGACCAGCGCTATGGCGAAGACGACGGTCAGGATGAGTATTCCTTTGCCCCAGGCGCACAGCCGGGCGCGCTCTGCAGGCGCGGCTCGATCCTCCTCACAGATACCGCCCGTTTCCATACCTTGCTGCCCATCCTGCTCTATAGGTGGTGCTGGCTGTGGGGCTGGTTTTCTGGCTGCTGCGGCGGGTGGCGTCGCAGCCCTTGGTGTCGATGGCCGTGCCATTGGCTTTGCCGTGCCGGGCAGGGGTGCTGCCTTTTTCTCAGCAGGGGCTATCCGAGTCGCAGGCGGTGGCGCCTGCGACGCTTGACGAGGAACACCGGTCGTCGGTGGTCGCTGGTGTGGTGTAAGCGCCTCGCATGACTGTGTATTCGCCCTCACCTGCATGCCGTAGCTCAGCCCTGCGTGTTTTGCCTTCGTGCAGTTGAAGAACTGCTCGCCGGGTTTGGGCTTGTAATTGGCGCAGTTGCCGCAGATATTTCCGCTCATCTGATACCGCTTTACTCAGTTGGAGGCTATTGTAATACTATACGGCTTTTTTGTCGAGCAACCCAAATTTTGAAATTTACAATTTGCATTTTTCATTCTGCAATTAAGAAAGGGGAGAATCTCCTTCTCCCCTTTCTTCTTACCGTCTCTCTGAAGCCCCAAGGATACTTCAGTTTACATTACTTATAAATACGCTTCTACTTCTGACTTCAAAAAAAACCCAGTCTTTCCCTCATGGAATACCCTGATTAGATTAGAGCAAACCCTTCAGGGTGGTCATGAATCCGACCCCCCATTCCACGAAGTCCGCACCTGCACTCACCAGAGGGCCAGCTGCTTCGACCCAAGGGCCCCCCAAGACGTTGAATACGTTAGTTGACATCGCCCTGTCGGTGATGGGCGTATTCGACGCGGCTACCATTGCGGCTGTGTACTCTGGGACGGTTGCGGTCAAATAGCCAGCCATCGTTCGCAGAGGTTCCAGGACCGCGGTAAGTAAAGCTCCTATAGCTGCTAACATTTGTTCTCACCCCCTTTCTCTGTTGCTCTTGCCCCTCCCTTGGGGTAAGGAGCTTCGAGCTGGTTACTTTGTACTATGTCTTATAGTACTAGTTGCCTATAGTATATACCAACTTTAGTACTACTTGTCAATAGTGTATATCGGTTCTGCCCTTGTTTTCTCTGAAATGTTACTTAACTTATCCTACCATTTTTGGTTATGGGTTATGGGTTATGGGTTGTTGGTTAGTGGTTGTGGGTTGCTGGAAAGCTTTTCAGCCTGGTTACGGTTGTGTCGTCCAACCTCACATAATGTCGTTGCGAGGCCATTCCTTCTTCTTTATGTCTTTGCGAGGAGCGTAGCGACGAAGCAATCTCATCGTCACCCTTGAATACCCGAGAGCGCGCGGAGATTGCTTCACTGCGTTCGCAATGACATGGGGGAAAACGGCTTACAGCCTTCGTTCTCCCGTCCCCTGTCTTCCGTCTCTTCTTAATCACCCCAGAGGCCCTGGGTAAACTTGGCAAGAGAAACCACGGGGTCTACAAATAGATCCCTGACGGCTGTTTTAAGAAAGCTATTCTGAGATATGAAATCAGCCACAGGAGGGCTGGTACGGTAGTACAATGCTACAAATCGCGAGCCCAGCGGGTCTTTTAGCAGCACGCGGTCACGGAACGCCCTCAGCACATCGAGCTGCTCGGCGGTCTCCGTACCGTAGGCTGCGGTGGCGATGAAGCAGCCCCCGGCGGGGGCGTTGAAGCCGATGTCGTCGAAGCGCAGGACATCGCCGCCGGCCCAGTTTGTTTCCACCAGGCGGATGCGGGCGTGCGTGGTGTCTATGGGGGAACGCACCGTGGTGTTTCCCTGTACATACGCGCCGCCCGTATTGGTTGCGGATAATCGGGTTGCCGGACTCAGTAGAGTCTGGTTTCCATCAACTATATTCCAGAAGTCCACCTCTATGTATCCCGTGACACTGCCGCTAGCCTTTATCCAGCCCCACAATTCGTAATTTCCCAGTGCAGTGATGTTCCCAATCCACTGCGTCAGGCTGCCGCCGGAGCCGGTTATCTGGGCAGCGCAGGTGCCCTCATGGGCGTCGCCATCGCAGACCCTGCCGGCGCTGCCTGATACTGTCCATTCGTCTCCGAGGAGGGATTCAAAACCCTGGTTCACTACCACGCCGCCAGCGCTCACAGACGATGGCGCCACCAGAAACAGTGCAACTGCCAGAGACAAAACGACTACTGATACCAGAATCAAAGTGAGGCTCTTCTTCATGATGCCATCCCCTTAGCCCCGAGCCGGGGCAAAAATTCGTCTGCGGTCTGTCTGAAGGTACTAGCACGAAAGTACTGAACCCTGACATTGGTTTATCACACCGAGGCTGATTTGTCAAATCGCCGGAGTCACTGTAACAACCATCCCTAATAATTGACACTGTTTGAGCCACAGGCTAGAATTATGCCCATAATGTTCGAAATGCTGGTGCTGCCCCTGACTCAGTGGCTGGATAAGGCAGCAACCTGGTGGAAAACAGAGCGAGCAAGATACCGCTGGCTGGATAAAGCAGCCAGCGGTGTTGGGTTATTTAAGGCGAGACTTGGCGGCCTTTCCAGAGGATGGGTTCTGGCGATTTCTCTGTGTGGACTAGCGGCGTTATCCTTTTTGCTGCGTTGCCTGCACCTCTTCGATACTGACCATTACTTCATACTGGGCCCCGATTCCTATGTCTTCCACTGGTTGGCACAGGGAGTCATGGTCGGAGAACCTCTCCCGAGCTATCCGGGAGGACAGGTAGCGTACACCCTGCACAGCGGGCTGGCTTATCCACTGGCTTACATCGCAAAAGCCTTGAGCGCCGTTTTCAACCTGTCGTCCGGCGATGCGCTGGACATTGCGGTCAAATTCCTGCCCCCTGTTCTGAGCGTGTTATCTCTGATAGTGCTCTATTCGTTCGTTTCCAGGATATACGGTCGGCGCATTGGTTTGATATCCGCCTTAGTCTGGGCTGTGACATTTCACGCCGCGCTGATTGGCGCAGCGGGATTCGTGGACAGGGATAGTCTAAGCATGCTGTTGCTGATGACGGGCGCTTTTGTCTTCTATCTCTCGGGTGGCTGGGGGTTGATGGTCGGCAACATGCGCCTAGGATGGCTGGCGGGGGCATTGCTGGTGCTGGCCATCGAGGTCTTGCTTTATCTGGAGTGGACCTTTGTGGGTCCTGCGCTTTTGATGGCTATTGTGGTGGCCTATTTCCTGGTTAAGGTAGTGCTGGGTTATGCCGGGCGAATGGAGACTGAACCGAACGCAGGACGTAGGTGGCTGGCTGCGGTCAGAGAGGTTAACTGGCGCAGCTTCGCCGTGATAGCTCTGGGCAATGCTGTGGCAGTGGGCGCGGTGGGGGCGATGAACCCGGGACTGGTGGGGTATTGGTTGAGGGTGGCGACGGACCCGGGGAGCGTAGGTGGAGGTGTTCGCATCGCTGAGATGCAGGGGATAGGGTTGGGTGACCTGCTGGCTTACCAGTTTTTACTTATTCCCCTGGTGGCTGGCTTATATTCTGCCTGGAAAAAGCGCGATGACCGCACGATATTCTGCGCGTGCTGGTTCCTGGGACTTCTGGTTGCCAGCATATTTACCAAAAGGGTGCTGCTCTATGCCGCGCCGGCGGTATGCGTACTATCAGCGGTGGGATTGGCAGTTATCTGGGGTTGGGCGAAAAGAGCGGCGTACCCAGCACTGGAGAAAACAGCAGCGCTGGTCTTAGTCGTTTTTATCATTGTTGTTTCCTGTTTCACCACTTTCAAGATGGCATCTGCTCCTGGCATGTCCGCTGACCTGGAATGGCAGGATGCCCTGGCTTATATCAGAGAGGAGACCCCCGACGATGCCGTGGTGATGAGCCAGTGGGGCTGGGGTTACTGGATACTGGATTTGGGGGAGCGCAGACCGCTGGTGGACAACGGCTACTATGGCTATGACTCGGACCGGCTGCGCGATGTGGCGTTAGCCTATGCCGCGACCGACGCGGAGGAAGCGGCGCAGATGATGGCGAAATGGGGTGCTGATTACCTGATTCTGTCCAAGCTCGACGCGGACCGCTACGCAATAACCATCATGGATTGGGCTAACCTCGGCGAGGAGCACACCTCGTTCCCGGCAAATACTCTGATACAACGAAGCCTCAGCGGCAATTTTCAGTCCGGTTGGGGTCTGGTGGTGGTGTACCGTTCCCAGCCCGAGGGCGATGTGGTCATCCTGGCTCTGGTTGAAGGGGGCTAGCGGTAGCGAGAGGCAATATGGTGCGCTGAAACCGTCACTTCGATAACATTGCCACGTCAGCTTTCTACTGGTATAATGAAGCGCACCATCTGAAGTTGTGACGAGGACTTGTAATGGATGATAAGAGCGGGCAAGGTAAA